>JAYZAS010000002.1 GCA_036339585.1 Pseudomonadota bacterium | reverse complement strand
GAACCGCTCAAAGTCGGGGAAACCTGTTGAATGGCAATCCCGAGCCAAGTCCTGTTAGGGAACGGTGTAGAGACTTTACGGGCGGCATCTAAGCCAACATTAGTTGGTATGATGAAGAGAAAGTCCAGCGCACAAACACCCCACAGTGCTGGGGTGGCAACGAAAGTTGTAGTGTGACGAATCTGGGGGCCACAGGTTCGAATCCTGTCGGGCGCACCATTTTTATTAGCCTGCAAAGAATGCTTCAGGAAGACCGATCGCACCGGTTCCATGAATAGCGAAAACGGCTCCAGCGAGCGGCTGCTCTGCCAGTCGCTCCTTTGTTAAGAAAATTGTACCTGAACTTACGAATAGGATGTCTAGATTTTTCCCTCCAAATGTGCACATTGTTGGGTGTTGAATGGGCAATTCGATAGTTTCCATTATCGTGCCATCAGGAGCATACTTGGCAATTTCCCAATGGCGTATATGTGCTGCCCAGTAAAACCCTTCAGAGTCTACTGTTGCTCCATCTATCCGGGCTCGTTTTCCGCGATTGTCAATCCAGAGTGTTTTGTTGGTTATTTGCCCTCTGCTTAAATCGTAATTATATCTCCAGCAAGTCTCGTTGCGGGAATCAGAAAAGTACAAAAATTTGTTATCAGGGCTAAAAGCAATACCATTAGAACATTTTATCCCTTCATCCATTTTGTGAACACTTAGATCTGGGTCAACTCGATAAAGCGCTCCCCCCGGCTTTCCGCTGTCGTCGAGAGATCCGCACCAGTAACGCCCACGACGATCACATTTGCCATCATTCAGACGAGTCGTTGGCGAACCGGGTTCAGGATCGTGGAATTTTTCGGCTTCAGATTTTTCTAAGTCAAACTTGTAGAAACCCGATTTCAGAGCCGTAATCAGACCGCCATTTTTGCGAAAAACAAATGAGCCGATTACGTCAGGCATCTCCCACTCATCTATCTTTCCGGTTTTTGGCTCCCACCTCTGTACTCGCGGATGTTCTTTTGCATCTGTCCAGTAAAGAGCATTCTCCCGAATGTTCCACATCGGCCCTTCACCAAGTGCATTTTTGGCATCTGATATGACTTGCAATTCAACCACTCTGTTCCCCCAATTTTACATTTTGATTTTTTTGTCATCACGTATTATGGCGTTTGTTAGGATTTAGTTATCTCGAGTATCTTCGTGAACGCCCTGGTTCGGGATGTACCTTTGTCTTATTCTCTTCGATTGCACATCGAAATTTACATTATATCGCAGATTTCAGTTTTAAAAATTTTATAAGGAACCTAATCACCTGCATTTGCCTTGGCCTTCAACCATCACGAATGCGAGTTGCGCAATCCTTCCCCCGGGTGGCATCTCCGCTTTTAGGAAACGAGCGGGTGTTTCAAGGTCTATGCTAGATTTCAAGATTAGGTTGGCTTGATTCAAAAATTCGCGTCGCCGAGATCCGTCGGAGCGGGGTGTCCAGATTATGAGACACTTCCCATTTTTAATCGACTTAGGGGGAGTATAGTGGGTCCAAAGATAATCAAGGACTCGTGATTTAGGGAATTGGGCGCGAAAATTTCCGGCAATTGGATTTGTATGCCAGTCCGCGAAGATTGTGCCATGAGTAAAGCCACTAGAACGTAACTGCTGAGCATAGGCAGAGTAGGGAATATTGTAGTACGCTTTGCTACTTCGTTTGGGGTCAATAAAATATTTCAGCCCAAGCCCAAAAATGATCATACAAACAATGGACGTGAGTGTTGCGGCGTATGCTTTTAGGCGCCATGCCCGAATATCACTGAATTTTACTCTTGCAAAAAACAAAATCGGGAAAAGTAACAAGATCATCATGTAATGGCTTCGGATCCGAGAGATGCCAAAAACTAATGAGCCTATAAGTGTCAAACCAATAGCAATAAGGAATGTGCGTGCTAAAATGTTGTGGTAGCGTTTAATTGGCTCTTCCTTCCAATTAATCCGCTTACAGGCGGGCCAAAATATGACGATTAAAATAGCAACCAAGGGCATCGAAATATCAAACAAAATGCGCCCCACTTCTAAGATGCCCAGAGCTCTTGCTGTGAAAAAGTTTTCACTCCCCATTTGAGAAAATCTGTCAATCGCGCGTTGTTGCAATAGGGTATGATTTTCAATCATCCAGTAGCCATGTGGAATGTTAATGACGATAGCTATGACTACTGTGATAAAAAAGAATGGGTGCATTACTCTTTGACGAATCTGTGAATCAAAGGTGGCAGCTGCCAGTAAGGGGATGGCAAAAAGAACAAAAGTATACTTTGCAAGCAAACCTAGGCCGATTAATAGCCCGAGCCATGCATAATTCTTCGCTGTCGGGCTCTCATTTAATTGCAGCATCTTCAAGAAGGTTGCGCCTATGAAAACTATCATCAGAAGAGAGTTTGAGTAATGAAACACTGAATCCCAAGCGATGTAATAAACTGCAAAAAGGGAGAGTGTTGCCAAGGTAGAAAGTTGTTTGTCTGCCAATACGCGAATAGCACAGCGCCACACCAAATAATAAGCTAGCCATAGCAAAAGGAATTTGAGAGACATGATTGTTATGACGCTTACGCCAAACATTTGCTGAAAAAGAATAACTAGCCAAGTGATTAATGGAGGATTCCCTGTGCTATACCCAAGGTCAAATGATTGAGAAAATATAAGTTGCTCAGCGTCGTCGGGCCCGACTCCGGGGAAGACAAACGAGCGTAAAAACCAGCACCATAAAATTACACCAGCCAAAATAGCGTGCATTCCGTGTCTAGATGAAACAAATGCTAGATTTAAAGTAAGTATTCTTCCGAAGTATTTTTTCATGCTCAGGTAAACATCAATCTTTTAACAAAGCGACTCTGGGTCACGGCGTGCACGCATTATGAAGTAAAGATTGCGTGCGTAGATAAATAATCCGCAAAATTGGCCCACAATAAATACAGGATCAGCGCGATAAATGGCATACGCTAACAGTGTAGCGCCTCCTCCAAGGCTGAAGTACCAAAATGCGACCGGTATGATGCTCCTGCGCTGTCGTTCACTGTGGATCCATTGAACGAAGAAACGCATAAAAAATAGTGCTTGGCCAGCAAAGCCAACCGCCAACCAAGTTGCTGCTTCGGGGTCGGCGAGGATATTTTTCAACTTTGCAAATAGTTCTTCCATTTGAGTTAATCCAATTCATTAATGGTGGGTTGTTTTGCCCTGCGCATGAGCCATAGAACCCCAAGTATGTCGACTATGCCAGTCCAGAGCCGGTTCATAAGACCATACTTCGTTTGCCCATTTGCGCGCGGTCGATGTTTTACATTTACAGTAATGACATGCCCTCCGGCACGCTGAACAAGTGCAGGTAAAAATCGATGCATGTGATCGAAATAAGGAAGATCTAGGAATGTATCGCGCCGGAATAGCTTCAAGCTGCAGCCGGTGTCGCGAATGCCATCTCTAAGCACCAAGCTTCGTAAGCCGTTTGCTCCGATAGAGCAAAATTTTCGAAACCAATTGTCCTCTCGAGTTGCGCGCTGTCCAGCGATCATTAATGGTCCAATCTTTGGAGTTTTTTCTAAAGCGTGCTCTCGGGCATTTACCAGGCTTAGAATTTCCGAAGGGGGGTTTTGGCCATCGCCATCGAGGGTAACAATCCATGGTGCATACGCAGCACGAATGCCCGTCCTTGTAGCTGTGCTTTGGCCGTAGGGTTGCATATGTTGAATTATGCGGAGTTTGGGAAAACTAGCCCTTGCCTGACGGAGTTCATTTTCTGTATTGTCATCGCTACCGTCGTCAACACAAATTATTTCAAAGTGCTCGAGTTGCGCAAGCTCGGCATTCACTTCATTCACTAAAGGCAGTACATTCCCTTCCTCATTCCTCATCGGTATGACTACGGAAAGTTCTAGACTATCGTCTTCTGTTTTTTTAGTAGCTTTAAGAAGAGATTGTGGCACGCATAAATCCTGGTAGACTCGTTGTTCATAAAGCTCAAGTCAGGATTTCATAAATCATCGTTGCCCGCATGGCGAGTTTAAATAAGTAAATTATTACTTGATCAATGACATTATGCGCGAAAAAAATGCGCGCTCCAACGAATGTATTCTGAAGCCTGCCGAGCAAAACAAGTGCTCAAGATCATCATTTAGAAAGTCCGTATAGAACGGCTCATGAGTTGCATAAGGGAAATGAGCCAACAAGGAATCGAAAGGTGGGTGGTCTCCTGGCTGTAATGAGTCGACGAAGATGAACCGTCCCTTTGGTTTGAGGACACGATAAATTTCATTTGTAACATTGCGACGAACAGGCCGAGGCAGCTCATGAAACAAGTAAATGCAGCTTACTGCGTCAAAACTTTCATCCGAGAAGGGGAGGTTTTCACCATTACCGTGGACCAGTTCAAAGCGTGACCAATGTTTGAGAGTTTTCTTTGCGAGACGTAAATATGGTGCGCTGAGGTCAATACCGGAAACTGCAAGGCGCGGATAATTTTGTTTTATGTTTGCCATAAATCGTCCGGTGCCACAGGCTAAATCTAGAACATTAATGTCACGGATATTTTTTCCACAGAATGCTGCGCGTAGAGGAACTAAAGCTTGACGTCGCATCGTCTCAGCCCCCCCACTGAAAAGGACCTCTACCTGATAATCGTATAGTTCAGCTGACGCTTCGCTGAGATAGCCGTCAGTCTGAAAGTGGAAGTTTTGAAGATAATAGGCCGGTAAAGAAGTGTTACGAAGCGATTGGGCCACTTCACGACTGTTTCCGGCACCTATACGTTTATTAACTTTTTTTAAATCACGAAAATAAGCCCTAGTTTTTTTTAAAACGCGAATAGGATTAGGCCATTGTTGTTCTGGCGCAACGTACAAGCCAGCTTCGATATTGGCCCAGTCACGGGAAAATAGGCTTGAAAGATCCGACGATATCTCCCGAGCAGATGGAAAGGTATTTGCTGTCGAGCTCGCTGGGCGCCGGGCAGGTCTTGATAAGCGCATCGTTGCAGCATGATTTGCAAGAAACCAACCATAGCGCAATCGCTGCGAGATCGCGTAAGAAAATTTTTCAAATGACATAGCCATGTATTTAATTGTAGACGTCTTCCTTGTTAAATCTAGTCCAAGCGTTGCCCTCAAAGGAAAAATCCGTTACCCAAGCATGTATGCTGTTGAAAGTAAGGCAATGTATAAAACTATTGATGATGTAAACGTTAAAGGTATGCGGGTGTTGGTTCGAGCGGACCTAAATGTTCCCGTTCACGATGGTTCTGTAAGTGATTTGACTCGGTTGGAACGCTTAAAGCCGACCCTCGATAGACTGATTGAAGAAGGAGCCCGTGTAATCTTATTGTCTCACTTTGGTCGCCCTAAGGGTAAAAAAATACCCGAACTGTCACTTAAGCCAGTAGCAAATGCCTTATCCAAGGTGTTAAACGGTAGATCTGTGGCATTTGCATGTGATTGCATAGGAACAGCTGCCAAAGAAACGGTCAGGACATTGGGGCAGGGTCAGATTGCGGTCCTAGAAAATCTGCGGTTTCACTCGGGAGAAGAAACTAATTGTTTGGTCTTTGCTTCAGAGCTCGCTGAGCTAGGCGACATATATGTGAACGATGGATTTTCGGTCTCTCATCGGGCTCATGCATCGACGGCTGGACTTGCCTCCCTATTGCCGAGTGTTGCTGGAATCAATATGCAGGCAGAGCTGACGGCTCTTAGTTCTGCGTTGGAGCATCCCAAAAGGCCAGTTGGCGCCATAGTCGGCGGTGCAAAGATCTCAACTAAGCTTGAAGTCCTCGGCAATTTAACCGAACGAATGGATTTTGTGGTGATCGGTGGAGCAATGGCCAATACTTTCCTTCGTGCAATCGGCGTTGATGTAGGCAAGAGCCTGATTGAGAATGATATGGTAAGCACGGCGCGAGAGATTATTGCAGATTCTGATGATAGGGGTTGTGAACTCGTCTTGCCGTCTGATGTGGTAATTGCACCTGCTTTAGAGACAGGGACATATACGGACGTTGTACAACTAGCAGGTGTTCCGAAAGATAAAATGATTCTTGATATAGGACCGGAGAGTGTGTCTGGCCTTTCTACCAAACTGACTGAATGTAGAACTTTGTTATGGAACGGGCCATTGGGGGCTTTTGAAGTGCCCCCATTTGATCGAAGTACAAATGCTATCGCTATAACGGCTGCTAAGCTGACAAGAGACGGCGTCATGACTTCAATTGCTGGAGGGGGTGATACGGTGGCAGCTTTGAATCAAGCTGGAGTCGCCAAGGATTTCACATATGTCTCGACAGCTGGCGGTGCATTTCTTGAGTGGCTGGAAGGAAAACAACTGCCTGGTGTAGCAGCACTCAGTGGAACAGGAAAATAGTTGAGAGTGGGCGATTGAGGTCATGGTTCTCCTGTGAGGCATAGAAGTGACCTGCATAAGTAATGCTGCCTGAGCCGCAGATTTCTAGAAAACGATCTGCTTAAAAGAGGGGGCCTCAATTCCAAGAACTTGGGTTTTATCCAAATCAGGAATTTATTCGGGGAGGGTGTAGTCGAGCTCGGGATAATTTAAATTATTTCTGTGTTCAGGGAATTAGTGATGGGCATTAGGGAATGTGCATTGGAAGTTTTTAATCTCGGTATTTCAGTTATGGATTTTTTTTGATGATATTAGTTTGAGGGCTATTGGTTATGAGGGAAAAGATATGGGAGAGTTAGATAAAGGGGTAACGATTGGACCGCGTGTTGCGAAAGTCCCAAGGAATGATACCCGTGAAAGAATGGTCTGCCCTGAATGCGGCTATATTCTGTATGATAACCCCAAAATAGTTGCAGGCGCGGTGGTGGTCTGGCAGGAACAGTATTTGCTATGTCGACGGGCAATATCGCCTCGGAAGGGATATTGGACTATACCTGCTGGGTATTTGGAGTTGAATGAGACCGTTGTAGATGGTGCTCGGCGAGAAGTCATGGAGGAGGCTTGTGCCGACATAATTATTCATGGGCTCCTTGCGGTCTACAACATTCCCCACATAAGTCAGGTGCAGATGATTTATAACGCAGAATTGAGTAATCGGGTATTTGCTCCTGGAATTGAAAGCCTTGAAGTGGCTCTTTTTGCTTGGGAGCATATACCTTGGGAGGACTTAGCTTTCCCATCAGTCAGTTGGGCTCTTAACCATCACCATGCGTCTGAAGGAAAGAGTCGTGGCCAACCTTTTAGCAACCCGGACAATGATTGGAATAAGTAGTAGATTTCTAATTGTTCTTTTTTGCAGCGGCTTTGTAACGGGAAAAAAGAGGTATCTGGCAGGCGGTAAAAAGAAAAGTTAGAATTAAAATTCCAAATATTTTAAAATTGAGCCAAATCTCTGTCGATACATTGCGCCAAACAATCTCATTTAATGCAGCCATAAAAGTGAAAAATACCGCGTATCTGAAACTTAATATTTGCCACCCACGTTCCTCTAGGCTCCACGCCGATCCTAAAAGTGATTTTAACAAAGGCTTCTTTAGTAATAGGCCGGTGATTAAGCTAACTGCGAATAAACCCTGAACGATAGTGGGCTTCATCTTGATAAAACGTTCATCATCAAACCACAAAGTTAAAGCCCCGAAAATCAGGATGATAGCCGTTGTAACCATGAACATTGCCGGCGGTTTTTGACGCCATATCAGTAGAGCCGCACTAAGAATGAATACTGCAATCATAAAAGCTGCTGTTGCCGTTATGAGGTCTTTTCCTCCGGCGTAAAAGGCAGCAAAGAAGATTACGAGAGGGACATATTCTGAAGCGGGACGGAGCCATTTAGGTGGCGAGGCTGGAAACATCTTTAAGAACCGATAAATAGAAAATTGTTTTAACGCGACATCTTGGCACGCAGGCACCTGACTGGTTGGTGGGTTCGCTCAGATAGTTTACACTATGGTGAATTTATATCTATTTATTTTCGGCGGTCCCAGTGTGATGCAGAACTACATGAATTTACGCGGTTTGCTCGATCCGCTCTCGGTCGAGACATTTTTTGAGGAACACCTCAACGAGGCCCCCGCGTTTGTGGGCGGTCAAGCTGAAAAAACCGCTCATCTTTTTGGTTGGAAGGAGGTAAATACTTGGCTGAACAATTCTAAGCTCTGGTCAAGCAAGACTTTAAAACTAACTAAAAAGGATTTGGCAGTTCCAGCAGAAAAGTATTGTTTTGGTGGAATAAATAGGGACCTACAGCCAATTTTCCGTCCGGATCCAGCAATCGTTTTTGAGTATTTGGCCGGCGGTGCTTATTTGGAGTTAAATAAGTTTGAGGGAGCTGATCCTTCTCTTCTTCATTTGACGCAAGCTTTAGGCTCCGCATTTGGGTCTGATGCAGAGGTTAGATTACGTTGTGCAGGGCCCCATGACCCAAGTGAGATTCCTGATTTCGAGGCTGCTGATGCTTTTCACATACAATTAGATGGCAGTTCTTATTGGGCGTTATTTGAAGAACGAGCTACTGCAACCGATGAGATTCATCCTAACCAAGTTGCTGGTGAACTTGAGATGACTACAGGTGATGTGCTTTATCTTCCTTCGGGACAGTTTTACAGATACGCCGGTCTTAATAAGGAATGCCTAACACTAACTGTTTTTCTTCAGCGTCCAAATGGAATTGCACTTTTCTCTCTCATAAGCGAATGTTTGACAGACTCGGCATTATTCCGTAGTGACCTTCCATTTTATGATGAGGAACTCTCAAGCGATGCTCATTTGCAAGAATTAGCAGGCGAAGCTAGGAAAATATTGGCAAGTGATGAATTTGGGAATCGGGTGGCTAAATTTCAGCGCCTAAAAATGTCTTTGGCCAAATACGCAACATTTTCATTACCACGTCATGAGGTTTCAAGCGTCTACAGGACTCCGGTGCAAGCCAAGATTCCGGAGGGGCTTGGTGAGGGGGCCGTTGAGATTGCGCGTTGGGCCAAAGAGTCTGAGATTTTCTCACTTGCCACGATATTTGGATCTTTTCCAAATCGACAGCAAGAAGAAATTTTGAAGGATCTTCGTGAGCTTGAGGATTGTGGATTTTTAGAATCCTGTTCGGGATTGTTGACACCATGAGTAAGACCATACCCCGTTTTGCCGATCTCATTTCGCCTATTACTAGAGAAAAATTTGAATTGGATTATTGTGGGAAGGCTCATCTGTATGTTTCTGGTAATGATGGCAAATTTGAGGATGTTGCTTCATGGGATGTAATCAATAAATTGTTATCCGATAGCACACTATGGACCGGTCGTTTGCTGACGCTTGCTAAACAGGGGCCAACATTAGACCCAAAAACTTATTGTGTGGTTGAGACAGACCGTGATGGGCACGTAATTCAGCGTCCTGTACCCGAACTAATTCACAAACACCTAGAAGATGGTGCAACATTGGTACTCAATCATGCAGATACACTCACACCAGAACTATCGGGTGTTGCCGGTTGTTTGCAACTGCAATTCAGAGCTCAGGTTAAGTGCAACATTTATTGCTCCTGGCAAGCTAGCCAGGGGTTTGCCACTCATTTTGATGGAACTGATGTTTTTGTACTTCAGATAGCTGGTCGTAAATTTTGGAATCTCTATGAAGGCTTTTATGAAAGGCCTTTATCGAGCTCCCCTTACGTGTTTAAATTGGGTGCTGAGGAAAATGAAAGGCTTAAAGGAGATTGCATTGAGAAAGTGGAGTTAACTCCAGGCGATTTTCTTTACATCCCACGTGGTCAGTACCACGACGCTATTGCTTCGAGTGAGGCTAGTTTGCATCTGACATTCGGTATTGTACCATTAGTAGGGGTGAACGTGTTTGACGTGGTCAAGGCGCAGCTTGAACATGACCCTTTGTTCAATCAGCCGCTGCCCCACTACGATCAGCAACATGCCCTCAAATCCCACTTGGCCAAGCTTGGCAGGCGTTTGGAAGAAATAATCTGCAGTTTTGGAGCGAAACAGTTGGTTCGCAACCACCAAAAAAATGCTGCCGTTCAAGAAAGTTTCCCAGCTTATGATATGCCATTTAATGGAAGGATTTCTGCCTTCAAGGTGGGAAATGTATGCGGTCTCTTGGGTGATGAATCATGGGTGCGGGATTGGCTATGCGGCAGGGATTGGTTTACTGATAGTGAGTTCGCGAAGGCCTTCCCTGATAGAGATATAAATAAAGAATTACGAATATTGATTAAATTGTGTGCTATCGAACAGATAGGGTAATTTGCGAGCATTGTTATGAATAACATCGTAGAGGTCTCATAGATGGTTGCAGATGGGCCAAAAATAGAACAATCAAAGTTAACCGCAAAAGGTATCACCCCAAATCGTACTCTGGCCAATGGAAAGGCTGGGAATGAACTTGAACGGCCAGTTTTGCCCAAACAGCGCGGGCACTTTGATCCCCGTGACATTGAATTTGCGCTTCTGCGGTTAGCCAAGTTATTGGCAATTGATATTGAGGGTCGACCTCAAGATAACATTGCTCTTCGCGGTTTCTATTTAAACGTTCTTGTGTAGAAGTTCCAAATCAACAATCAATTTTCAGTCCGACGAGGCTTTCAGCAAAATCATGAGCCTCAAAAGGTTGTAGGTCTTCGGCTGTTTCCCCTACCCCTACAGCGTGCACGGGGAGTTTGAACTTGTCAGCCAGAGCCACGAGCACTCCGCCTTTAGCGCTGCCATCAAGCTTGGTGATAATAAGCCCTGTAATAGGGGCCGTTTTTTGAAAGATTTCGACTTGGGCGATAGCGTTCTGGCCCGTAGTAGCGTCGAGCACTAAAATACAGTCGTGGGGGGCTTCTGGATCAACTTTTTTCATAACACGGATAATTTTTTCCAACTCGGCCATGAGGTTGCCCTTGTTGTGCAGGCGGCCGGCTGTGTCAATGAGTAAAACTTGGGTTTCATCCGACTTAGCTTGCTCAATCGACTTGTACGCGAGGCTTGCTGCGTCAGCTCCTGGTTCGGCAGAAACAACAGTGCTACAGGTGCGTTTGCCCCATATCTCCAGCTGTTCAACTGCCGCTGCACGAAAGGTATCAGCGGCGGCTAACATTACCTTTCTGCCCTTTTTTGTGTGTTGCTGAGCAAGTTTCCCGACAGTTGTCGTCTTGCCTGACCCATTGACACCGACAGCTAGAATTATGTGAGGCTTTTTATCGGATTTATATATTAATGGTTTAGCAATTGGCTTCAGAACTTCAGTTATCAGGTCTGCCAAGAAACGAAGTACTTCATGAGACTTCACATTTTTTTCAAAACGTTTTTGGCTGAGGGTTTTAGCGAGGCGGGAGGCCATAGTAGGACCCAAGTCAGCTAAAATTAGGGTTTCTTCAAGCTCCTCTATTGCCTCTGCATCAAGCCGACGGCCATTGAGAACAGCTGTCACTCCCTTTGTAAGACGAAAAGAGGATTGGGAAAGCCCTCTGCGCAATCGACTAATCCAGCTCTTTGAACTCATGCTGCACCTCGCACTTTAGCTGTAAGTCGACCTTCGGAAACGCCGGTGATTTTGACTTCAAGAAGCGCGCCTTCTGGTGCCTCTTGGTCAAGTAAAATTGGAGCAAATTGCTCTGACCGGCCAAGCTTACCTTGTTCTACAATGACGCGGGCTTTTTTACCTACTAAACTAGAAAAAAAAGTTTGCTCTGCTTTTTTGCCAGCTTTACGAAGCTTCGCTGCCCGTTCTTGGCGAAGCTTTTTTGGATGTTGGGGCATTCGCGCCGCTGGTGTGCCTGGGCGGGCAGAATAGGGGAAGATATGAAGCCAAGTCAGTCCGCAATCTTTTATTAAAGAAAGGCTATCATTGAACATCTCATCGGTTTCTGTTGGGAATCCTGCAATTAGGTCTGCACCAAATACAACATCGGGTCTCAAATTTTTTATCATTTCGCATGTGCGGATAGAGTCGAGCCGTGTATGGCGGCGCTTCATTCGTTTTAGGATCATGTCACTGCCAGATTGTAGAGACAGATGTAGGTGCGGCATTAAGCGCTGTTCTTCTGCAAGAGTGCGCATAAGAACCTCATCGATCTCAAAGGAATCTATCGATGAAAGGCGAAGCCGAGATAGGTCTGGAACTTGTTTCAAAAGTCTACGTATCAGCTGCCCTAGGCCGGGTTTACCGGGAAGATCAGCTCCATATGACGTTATATCTACGCCAGTAAGAACTACCTCGTGATACCCGGCCTCCACTAATTTACGAATTTGTTGAGCTATGACACCCATTGGCACCGAACGGCTATTGCCGCGGCCAAAGGGTATTATGCAAAAGGTACAGCGGTGATTGCAGCCATTCTGGATCTGCACGAAGGCGCGGGCTCTGTTTTCTAAACCAGTGATTAAATGGCTCGCGGTTTCTGTGACTGACATGATATCATTAACTTGAGCCTTTTCTCTTTGCTGAATTGCAAAGGCACCTGGTTGAAGTTTTTCAACATTACCTAGGACGAGATCAACCTCGTCCATCGATGCGTACCGCTCCGGTTTGATTTGCGCTGCGCAGCCAGTTACAACAATATGCGCATCTGGACGCTCGCGTCTCACTTTGCGAATAGCCTGTCGAGCTTGTCTTTCCGCTTCTGCAGTGACCGCGCAGGTGTTAAACACTACGGTATTTTCATTTGCTGAAACACTCAAATTATCTTTTATTATTTGGCTTTCGAATGTGTTTAGGCGACAGCCGAACGTTAAAACATCGGGCTGACTTTGTTTGCTTTTCATAGCATTAACTCGCCAATAAAGCTTGTTTCGACTGGCCCAGTCATTAACACATGGTCATCCTCTTTTCGCCAATGAATGCTTAACTGACCTCCATCCATTTCGATCATTACCTCACGCCCACCGATTTCACGCCTATAAATAGCTACAGCGGCTGCGCAAGCACCTGTTCCACATGACTCGGTGACCCCTACTCCTCTTTCCCAGACACGCAGCCTAAAACTTTTAGCTGAAATTTTGCTTACCACCCCAACATTAGTACGGTCGGGGAATAACGCATGATTCTCAATCTTAGGTCCGGCTTCTGTCAGATTTACTTTCTCCGCATCTTCCACAATGAATATACAATGCGGGTTGCCCATACTGACTCCGACTGGGTCACGTAGTTTCCCCTCTGAGATAGGTAAGCGATGGGTATCACATGGTTTTGACATGGGTATATCAGTCCAATCAAGTTTGGGTGATCCCATGTCAATAGTTACTAGGTTTCCCCCCGTTGTAGTAGCGTGAAGAATGTTGTCGCTGGTTTCCAAGATTATTTCTGATTTGTTTGAAAGATTCATTAGATGCGAGGCGACACAGCGGGAGGCATTTCCACAGGCATCTGATTCACTCCCATCGGCATTAAAAAATCGCAAGCGCGCGAATGCTCCGGAACTTCTGGCGGGATAAATAAAAACTACCTGGTCGCATCCCACGCCGCGGCGTCGATCGGTAATTAAGCGGATCTGGTCCTCAGAAATCCAAAGGGTTTCTTGGGTCTCTTCCCTCTGATCTATAACGACAAAATCGTTTCCTAGCCCATGCATCTTGACGAATAATGTCATCATTTGTCCCTGTTCTATTTTTATACACCATTTATGGCCTGAAAAGGTTAGAAGTCCAATGATTTTAGAATCGAAAATTAGATGGATGTTCCTTGACTTGGGCGTCTGCCAATCGTACAACTTCGCGCCAATTTCTTATTAAGAAAAAACTGGTCCTGAGGGGCCCCGTTAGTCAGCGAGTTTCGCTCACTAGCGATCCTTGGGTTTTGGTATAAATGTTTGGGTGAGAGCGGTCATGTTCGATTCTTTATCAGGGCGGTTGAATGAGGTCTTTGAAGGTCTTAAACGCCGCGGTACATTAAAAGAAAAAGATGTCGATTTAGCCCTACGCGACGTTCGAATTGCATTATTAGAGGCCGACGTGGCGTTACCTGTAGCGCGCGATCTCATCAAAAAAGTGAAATCGGAAGCTATTGGCGAGAAAGTTCTGAAATCAGTAACTCCCGGTCAAATGGTTATCAAGGCTGTGCACGATGCCTTGGTAGATACTTTGGGAAGCGACGATATAAAGGTACAAACCCCGCTAAATCCACCAGGTGCTTATCTAATGGTGGGTCTTCAGGGTTCAGGGAAAACGACTACCAGTGCAAAAATTAGTAAGTATCTGTCCGAAAAAGAAAACCAAAAGGTCCTGATGGCGTCTCTTGATGTTGCCAGACCAGCAGCACAAGAACAGCTTAGAATTTTAGGTGAACAAGCGGGAATTACGACCCTACCTATAATAGAGGGTCAGCCGCCTCTAGAAATCACTAAACGTGCGATGCAGGCTGGATCGCTTGGTGGCTATGATGCAGTCATGCTGGATACAGCAGGCCGTCTTGCTGTTGATGAAGCTTTGATGGCTGAATTGTCATCCATCCATGCCCAGGTCAAACCTCTAGAAACATTGCTAATTGCCGATGCTATGACTGGTCAAGATGCTGTTAATACGGCCGAACAGTTTAAACAACGCATTGATCTTACGGGAATTGTCTTGACACGGGTTGATGGTGACTCTCGGGGAGGTGCAGCACTCTCGATGCGGGCAACCACTGGTTGCCCGATTAAGCTCATAGGGACTGGCGAAAAGCTTGATGCAATGGAAAGCTTTCACCCTGAGCGTATTGCAGGACGTATTCTTGGTATGGGTGATGTGGTCAGCTTGGTAGAACGAGTCAATGAGAGCGTTGAGGAGGCAGAAGCTGAAAGACTGGCTGCTAAAGCCAAAAAGGGACAAATGGATTTCAACGATATGGCTGATCAACTCCGCCAAGTATCGAATATGGGAGGGCTGTCAGGTTTAATGGGTATGCTCCCGGGTGTCGGCAAGATGAAAAAGCAAATGACTGAGGCCAACGTCGATGAAAAGATGATTTTGCACCAGCAGGCAATCATTCAATCTATGACACCAACAGAACGATTAAAGCCAAAAATAATCCAAGCGTCCAGAAAACGTCGTATTGCCGCTGGGTCGGGCACTACGGTCCAAGAGGTCAATAAGTTACTTAAACAACTGACAACGCTAAATAAAATGATGAAAAAGATGGGTAAGATGGGTCATAAAGGGTTATCGCGGAATGGCCTTTCTGGACTTGGAATGCCTAGCTTGCCGCCCGGTTTTAGCGGCCGTTTAACATGATACTACAATATCTAGTAATCGAAAGCCGAGGAAAGAAATTATTATGTCATTACGTATAAGATTAGCACGGGGCGGAGCAAAAAGACGACCATTCTACCGGATTGTGGTGGCCGATACACGGATGCCCAGAGATGGCCGTTTTATAGAGAAATTGGGAACCTATAATCCAATGTTATCAAGGGATGATCCTGCGCGTGTAGTTCTGGTAAACGAGCGCATCGAACATTGGCTCTCGATTGGCGCGAGACCGTCCACGCGCATAGCACGTATGCTCGCAGCGGCAGGCCTGCGACCGGCGCCAACAATCCCTTCTCAAACAAAGAAAGATAAGCCTCGTGCGAAAACGTTAGAGCGTCTCGCAGCGCAGGAGGAGAAACGGAAGGCAGCAGAAGACACTGCGGTTGCAACACCACCAGAAGAAGCCGCGTCCGACCTGGAACCCGCTGAAGAACAGGTACTAGAAGAAAAAGTATCAGTTGATTCTGAAGGTGTTGCGGGTAACGCCTCTGATCCTAACGAAGGAAAAACAGGGGATGGGGATTCGGACGAAAGCAAGTCTGAAGAAGGTACCCTTGAAGTTCAAAAAGATTCTCCGGTTGGTGAAACTAGTCCAGTTTCGGAAAAAAAAGAGGGATAAGCTGTTAGTGTCGAGCGAAGCGATCGAAGTAAATTCAGACCGATTACTCGTAGGTGTAATTGCAAGTGCGCACGGTGTGCGTGGTGAAGTTCGAGTCAAAAGCTTCACCGCTGACCCGGATAATCTTCCGGGTTATGGGCCGTTTACCGATGCGTCGGGTGTCGATGTTTACAATATTAATGTGACCGGTCATTCGCGAGGTTTGCTGCTGGGAAGGGTGAATGATGTGCGTGACCGCAATTCTGCTGAGGCATTAGTGGGGACGGAACTCTATATTAAACGCGATATTTTGCCTCCAGTAGAAGATGATGAGTTCTATTATGCAGATCTAGTGGGCTTAAACGTTTTACTTGAGAGCGGTGAGGTATACGGGCGGGTCAGGTCGGTTCAAGAATATGGAGCTGGTGATGTGCTTGAAATAATAGCCTTAGATGGACAAACAAGCTTATTACCTTTTACGCGGGAAATTTTTCCGGTAGTGAAAATGAATGTTGGCTGCTTGGTTATGGTTCCGCCCGGAATAGTAGAGGTGCGGGAAAACGGGCAGCGTGACGGCGCGCAGGGTCTGTAATGTCAACCTGGAAAGTGGATATGCTGACAATATTTCCAGAAATGTTTCCGGGGCCACTAGGTCTATCCATTGCTGGGAAAGCATTGGAGAGGGGGTTGTGGACATTCGAAGCTACCGATATCCGTGAGTTTGCCTCTGATAGACACAAGACTGTTGATGATACCCCGTGCGGTGGCGGGCCTGGTATGGTAATGAGAGCAGATGTAATTGACTCAGCATTGAGCTCAATATCGGAAATTGGTGATAGACCTGTTGTGTACTTAACTCCGCGCGGTAAAACGTTTGATCAGCAAATGGCGAGGGATTTTGCTGATGGGCCGGGAATTGTTCTTGTTTGCGGGCGCTATGAGGGTATAGATGAGCGATTTTTAGATATGCACAAGCCACACCAGGTAAGTCTTGGAGATTTTGTCCTCTCGGGAGGAGAGCCTGCTGCCATCGCAATAATTGATTCCTGTATTCGCCTCATTCCTGGGATTTTGGGTGATATAGGATCGCTATCAGAAGAGAGTTTTGAAAGAGGACTCTTGGAATACCCGCATTATACTCGCCCACAAGTATGGCGCGGTCGTTCCGTCCCAGAGGTTTTGCTTTCTGGTCATCATAAGAAAATTAGTGCTTGGAGACGCGAACAGTCAGAACGGCTTACTCGAAATCACAGACCGGATCTTTGGTCTGCCTACATTGCAAAGCAATAAGATAGAAGGCATTTTATAATGAATACCATCCAAAAATTTGAAGAACGTCAGACTTCGGCGCTGCAAGAAAAACGCTCTGTCCCTAGTTTTAAGCCTGGAGACACTGTGCGTGTGAATGTACGTGTTGTCGAGGGTACCCGAGAACGCATACAGGCCTTTGAAGGTGTGTGTATTGGACGCAGAAATGCAGGGCTTAACAGTTCTTTTACTGTGCGCAAAATCAGTAACGGTGAAGGAGTCGAGCGGATCTTTCCTCTGCTTAGCCCGCGCATTGAAGGCATAGATGTTGTTCGGCGAGGCTCGGTTCGCCGAGCCAAGCTTTATTATTTGCGCGGAAGGCGCGGTAAATCTGCTCGTATCGCAGAAGATACCAGCTATCGTCGTGAGCAAGAAGAGACTGTATCGGAAGCTGTTGCGGCTGCGGTGACCGAGGATGTTGACCAAAACATTGAAACAGCAGATCAGGCACCAGAGCCTAAAAAGGTTGATGAAGAAAAAGTTGAAAAAGAATAAAAAGGGGCCTGAGGTGATGGCATAACGTGGGTGGAAGATGACAGATCCGAAAACTCTATTCGAGAAAATATGGGATAGCCACCTAGTGGATGTCCAAGGGGATGGGACCTGCCTACTCTATATCGACCGTCATTTAACACACGAGGTTACAACGCCTCAGCCTTATGAGGGATTGCGTCAAGCTGGTCGCAGCGTGCGTCGACCTGATGCAACGATCGCTGTGCTTGACCATAATGTGCCGACAGATTGGAATGAAAAAATAGATGAGGAGTCACAACTCCAGATTGATACGCTGCGGCGTAATTGCGCTGAGTTCGGTGTGGAGCTATACGAGGTTGACGATGCTAGAAATGGAATAGTGCATGTTATTGGTCCCGAGCAAGGATTCACTCTTCCCGGAACGATAATTGTTTGTGGGGATAGCCATACTGCAACGCATGGAGCTTTTGGTGCGCTCGCCTTCGGTGTCGGGACCTCAGAAGTTGAACACGTGCTGGCAACACAAACGCTGATCCAGGCTCCGGCTAGATCGATGCGGATTAGCGTTGATGGGAATTTGCCTGCGGGCTGCTCCGCTAAAGACCTCATATTAGCTGTTATAGCGAGGATAGGCACGGCAGGGGGGACGGGGCATGTCATAGAATATGCAGGTCCGGCAATTAAATCATTGACAATGGAAGGTCGAATGACGGTCAGTAATATGACCATAGAGGCCGGGGCAAGGGCTGGCCTCATAGCCCCCGACGATACTACTTTTGCCTATCTTCAGGGACGTCCGCGAGCGCCAACGGGAGAGTTGTGGCATCAGGCTGTATCGTATTGGAAGACATTACCTTCAGATGAGGGAGCTAGTTACGACAAGGAAGTCATAATGGACGTCAGCGAAATAGTGCCACAGGTGACGTGGGGAACTAGTCCGGAATTGGTAGCCCCAATTACCAGTCAGGTTCCAGATCCAGCAGATGCGCCCACTGAGGATGCTCGCGATAGCTGGCAACGCGCTATTGACTATATGGGGCTACGAGCGGGTATGAATATGGCCGGTATTCCGGTCGACCGGGTGTTTATAGGTTCTTGCACTAACGGTCGAATTGAAGATATCAGAGCTGCGGCGGAGGTTGCCAAGGGTCGTAAGGTATCCGATAGTGTTCGTGCCATGGTTGTGCCCGGTTCCGGATTAGTAAAACGACAGGCGGAAGAAGAAGGCCTCGATAGAATCCTTACTGAAGCAGGGTTTGAATGGCGCTCGCCAGGCTGTTCTATGTGTATTGCTATGAATGCCGACAGGTTAGAGCCGGGGGAACGTTGTGCATCAACATCCAATCGAAATTTTGAGGGTCGGCAGGGCCGGCAGGGTCGCACGCACTTGGTAAGCCCTGCAATGGCCGCTGCCGCTGCGGTGACAGGAAAGTTAACCGATGTTCGGGGAATGTTATGATGAGGGGAAAGGAAAATCGGCATCATGACATTTACAGAGACGATCACTTGCATTCGCGTGATCGAGTTTTCGTTCGAGCAACCAGCAAATGTAGCTGGCTTTTGAAGGAGACGAAAGTCGATAAAATTAAAATTTCCAAGATTTATCAGAGTGCCGGGACAAGACTTATAGGCCGCATCTCTTTAGGATTTAGGCTCTGCGCGAGCGCGAACGACAGATGATTTGAATTTGTTCTTTGAGGGGGAAGTGTGTTTTAGAGGAAGCATACTTAACAAAAACCGTATGGAAAACTTCATAAAGCTCACAGCCATCGCGGCGCCCATGGATAGAATAAATATCGATACCGATATGATCATTCCGAAACAATATTTGCGGACAATAAAACGCACTGGACTTGGGCGTGTTGTTTTTGATGAGCTTCGTTTCAATGCTGATGGAACCGAAAAATTAGAATTTATCTTGAACCAAGAACCGTACCGACGGTCTGGGATTATCGTTGCTGGCGACAACTTTGGCTGTGGGTCTTCCCGAGAACATGCGCCATGGGCACTACTAGATTTTGGCATTCGGTGCATCATATCGACAAGTTTTGCAGATATTTTTTACAACAACTGTTTTAAAAACGGAATTTTACCTGTCACCGTCAAATCAGATCAATTAAAATCATTAATGGCGGATGCTTCAGATAGGGAAAACCCTGAGCTTACTGTGGACCTCAAGGATGAGACTATAATCCGACCGAATGGAGGTAGGGTTGCGTTTAAAATTGACGAATTTCGGCGAAAATGTCTTTTGGAAGGATTAGATGATATCGGTCTCACTTTACAAAAACAAAAAAAGATCGATGGCTTTGAGAGCAGTCAACGGGCAAAACAGCCTTGGCTTTACATGGAGAGTGAAAGCAAGTGAAAATTATAGAATACGGGTTTTTTTGGTCGGAGCAGAGCCCATATTTGAGTCTATAAAGGCTTGCCCCCAATTCACACTTTGAAAGGTCCGGGGTCTTTTAAAAAAATTCGAATTTTGTGCTGTCAAATCCAATTTCCGGGTAGCGAATTATTTTAAGGTGAATGGAAGATATGGAGTGTCCACTTGATTTTTTGCAAAAGCCTTGACGACTCATCTTTTCAACCCTCATTTTTGTCTTGTAAGGGATGCTTGTTATGGCTGTAAACCGGAAAATTCTCATATTGCCGGGTGATTACATTGGCCCGGAAGTGGTTGACCAAGTGCGGCGTATCATCGATTGGCTATCTGATGTTAGGTCGGTAACACTTGAAGTTGAGGATGACCATTTCGGAGGCGCGGCGGTTGAGGCCTATGGGGAACCGCTTGCAGATAAAACCTTAGAAAGAGCGAAAACAGCAGACGCGGTGCTTATGGGTGCTGTCGGCGGCCCCAAGTTTGATCACTTGCCCCGAGATATGCGGCCTGAGGCAGGCTTGCTGAAACTAAGGAAAAAATTGGACCTTTTTGCTAATCTACGGCCTGCAATTACGTTTGATGCACTGCTCGAGGCTTCTTCTTTAAAACCTGAAGTTATTAAGGGATTGGATATCCTAATAGTACGAGAACTCACATCAGGAATATATTTTGGCGAGCCGCGCGGTATCACGGGCAAAGAAAATGAGCGCGTAGCTATTGATACGCAGCGGTATAGAGAAAATGAAATTTATCGTGTCGCCGAGGTGGCATTCGAGCTAGCCCGAGAGAGAAAAGGTATTTTGCATTCAGTTGATAAAGAAAACGTCATGGCGACAGGTGTATTATGGCGGGATGTGGTGACAGGGATCCAGCGCGATCGGTTCAGTGACGTTGAGTTGCGCCATTTGTATGTCGATAATTGCGCAATGCAATTGGTGCGCGAGCCAAAGCAGTTTGATGTTATCGTTACAGACAACATGTTTGGCGATATTTTGTCTGATTGTGCGTCAATGGTAACAGGGTCGCTTGGTATGCTGCCATCCGCCTCTCTGGGGGGGGCTGACTCAAGTGGTCGCAGATTAGCATTATATGAACCCGTGCATGGGAGTGCCCCTGATATTGCTGGGTTGAACATTGCAAATCCATTGGGTGCAATCCTTAGTTTTTCGATGATGTTAAAACACTCACTTGATATGGTTGAGGATGGATTGCTCGTAGAGAGGGCCGTGCGTTCGGTCCTTGATGATGGTATGCGGACTGCCGATATCACTGAATTGGGCGCAACTGAATTATCCACCGATGCAATGGGTGACGCACTATTAGAAAAATTGATGAGAATATCCGAGACATAAACCTTCTATATGATTTTTAGCGTTTTATCACGAATGGCGAAAATCTTTCGTTATACAATAATTCGATTTTTCACTGCCGCGCGGGAAAATGCGGAGAAGGAAACAAAAAAATGGGTTACAAGATAGCTGTAGTGGGTGCAACCGGCAATGTAGGCCGAGAAATCCTCAAGATTCTAGCAGAGAGGGGGTTTCCAGCTGACGAGGTTGTAGCGCTTGCTTCAGAAAGGTCCGCAGGTAAGCAGGTGTCATTCGGTGAGGAAGCTATTCTTGATGTACAGGATTTAGCAGACTTCAATTTTAAGGGCACCGATATCGTTCTTTCCTCCCCTGGCGCGCAGGTTTCCGCCGAATTTGCACCTAAGGCGGCAAAAGCAGGGGCTGTTGTAATTGATAACACCTCGCAATTCAGAATGGATCCGGATGTGCCATTGATAGTGCCAGAAGTAAATGCGGATGCGATTAATCTATATAAAAAGCGGAATATTATCTCAAATCCTAATTGCTCAACAATTCAGATGGTAGTAGCGCTTAAGCCTTTACATGACGCATTCCACGTTCGACGCGTGGTGGTTGCTACTTATCAGTCGGTTTCAGGTTCGGGGAAAAGTGCGATGGACGAACTATTTGAGCAGACACGCAATATTTACGTAAACGCAGAAATAAAAAATGAACACTTCACAAAACAAATAGCATTCAATGCAATTCCACATATCGACTCTTTTCTTGATGACGGTTCCACCAAAGAAGAGTGGAAGATGGCGGCCGAAACTAAGAAAATTATTGACCCTGATATTAAAGTGATAGCGAGTTGTGTGCGTGTACCTATTTTTGTTGGGCACGGTGAGGCTGTAACTGTGGAATTTGATAATGATGTTTCTGCAGTCGAAGCACGTAATTTGCTTCGTAAGGCGCCAGGTGTAATTGTCGTTGATGATCGGGAGGATGGCGGCTATGTAACACCGCTAGAAAGTGCTGGCGAGGACGCAGTCTACGTCAGTCGCCTTCGCGATGATCACACTGTGGAAAACGGTTTAGCATTTTGGTTGGTTGCGGATAACTTGCGTAAAGGGGCTGCGTTGAATACGGTTCAGATTGCCGAGGTGCTAGTAAACAGATTCTCCTAATGTAATGATGAGAGAATACAATAGCACCAAGTCATTGTCTTGTTTATTAATAAGCACGCATAGGAAATTACCTCAGCCGTTCTGGTTTGAACGTTTCCGGCGGGTCAAGCATTGTTTCCTGAACGGAAGTTAACAGCAAAGTATCGGCGTCGGTTTTTTTTGCGTTTTTTAACGCTGAATATACGCCCGCTATGGCACTTGACACCGACGTTAAAGGGTTTTTGTTTTGAATGTAATTCCCAGTAAAAAGCGCGCTTAGTAAATCGCCTGCGCCGTGCGATTGGATTTCAACTCTAGGGGTTAAAGTTTGCCATACTTCGTCTTTGAAAGATATCAAGGTCGCGAGTTTTGAGGTGCCTGGCGCCTCTACACCCGTAACAATTATGATTGCCGGGCCCCTATTTCTGAGGTTCTGAATGGCCTGTAATGCTGTGCTGACGCTTGTTACGGAGATACCCGTCAATAAACTTGCCTCGAACGCATTGGGAAGTATTACATCAGCTATACCCATAGCTTTGTTTGTGTAAAAGCTTACAATATCTCCATCGACATAAATTCTGCCGTTGTCACCCATTACAGGATCACAAACAAACAAAGCGCGCTTATTTTCCTTTCTAGTCCTACTAACCGCATGCAGTAATGCGGGTCCATTCTCCGCATTACCCAAATACCCACCAAGCACTGCAACGCATTTATTAAGAAGCCCTAGTGAGCGGATACCGTTGAACAAATCTAAAATTTGCTCAGGAGTGCTGATTTGACCGGCAGGTGGGCAAATAGCCGGGTGGTTCGACAAGGTGACCGTATCTAAAGCCCAGACTTCGAAACCAAGTCTTTGTAGCGGTAAACGCGCTGCTGCATTGCCGACGTAACCGGTTATGACATTAGACTGTATAGACAAAATTGCCAATTTTTTCTCTTTACGCGATGTTGTTTGCGCCGCATTCTCGCTAATCGAAAGCTTGTATATTAATTTTGTAGGTTGAGAGTTTTATGGGCCAGAAATTACTTCCTCAACTGCCAGAGTCTAGCGATGGTAATCTATTACTGCCATCATGTCAGAAAAATCATGATGGATCAGCTCGTTTCGTCATGGTTTTGCCACCCGACTACGCTAAAGACCCGGGGTTAGCCCTTCTTGCCCGTTGTGAGGCTCTCTATAGTGGGTATGAGTACCCGTACCGTAGTTTCTTGGATCGTCACCTCATGTCGGGTGACTTGTTTATAGATGTAGGGGCCCATTTCGGAATTTACTCCTTATCTGCCGCTAGCGCTCCATGCGGCGATGTCAGTGTTGTGGCTATAGAACCCGATCCCCACAATTTACGCGTACTGAAAACATGGGCCAAACTAAATCAGCGTGATGAACAGATTGAGATTATCGAGGCTGCTTGTGGGCTGGATACTGGCTCCACAAAACTCTGGTCATTTTCGACAATGGGACATCAAACAGGGGCTCTGCATCCTGGAGAAGTACCGATTGCCGCGGGCGAGGATATCGAAATGATCTCGGTTGATAAGCTTCTTGCTGTGCGCCAAGGACTTTCCAAGAGACGGACTTTTATAAAAGTTGATGTTGAGGGCGGGGAACCAGAAGTGCTGGATGGAGCAGATGAGACACTAAAATCCGGGAAAGTTGCTGCGATAATTTTTGAAAAGTCAACAGAATACGCGAAGAGAAATTCGCTAAAAGAGTTTCACAGGGTTTCCAAACGCCTTCTGGAGCTGGGGTTTCGTCTTTTTTGGTTTCCACACATCCATATGCCCGGAGTTTTAATGCCTTGGATCTCGGGTGACGAGACTGGTAATATTTTAGCTATTGCTCCATCATTAATTGAGGCTGTTGAGGCAGACCCAGTATACGATGGCTATTTTAAACCGTATCCACCACCCCCACTATCGCTATCGGATGTTCAAGAGAGACCTTACGATCGACACGCCCGTGCCAGCTTTACGAAAAGTATTATGAAGGCAAAGGCAACTGATGGATGGCGTTGGTGTCGGCCTCCAAATTTAGTGCAAGGCGCGGAAATGCGCGCTTCAATGGTTATGCCATATTTATTGCGGAGAGGGACACTTATTGATGTTGGTGCTGGCACGATGAGGCTGTTTCAAAAGCTTCCGATAGCTGTGAAATACACCCCTCTGGATATTGTTCGATTTTCAAAAAATACGGTTATTGCTGATCTCAATCAAAACCAATTTCCAAGCGGGCATTGGGACATGGCGACTTTGCTTGGGGTGCTTGAATATGTTCACGATGTAGACCGCTTGTTCGCGAGGCTGAGAACATCTGTGGGCCATCTTTATATAGTCTATCACGGTGTGCCTTTAAGGCTAAGCTTTGATCACGAGGATCGAAGAGCTTCTGGATATGTGAATGATCACTCAGAAGAAGAACTTGTTGCTAAATTGGTAAGCGCAAGCTGGGAAATCATAGAGAGAAAAAATATTGACGGCCTCTCGCTTTTGTATGCGCGTTAAAGGAACATTTAGTGCCGTTTGTTGTTAAAACCCGATTACGCAACAACACAAGAACTTACAAAACTCGCGGCCGAGGATTGTAGCTTATCGTTCGGCCTTTCTTCAAATAAAAAAGGCGTCGGCAATACGACAAGGAGTTGGTGGGACCACCGTGTCGTATTCGCACCTATGCGGTGTTGCCGACGCCTATGAAGCCGTGAGGCTCCCCGCACGAGGCTAGTCAGGCAATACCAGAGCTTGAACAACAGGCGCCCTGGCGACGACGCTGCCGTTACGCTCAAAAGCATTCTCGATATTCTGCCGCGAACAAAAACTATTACCCGCGCAACACTCGTGTCTAAGACACGATTGCTGTGAACACCGTAGCTACCCAACTCAAGCTTTACCAAGATGTCCCGACGCCGCTTGAGCCCTAAATTTGGTTCATACAGGGCGCGTACCAGTTTGCAAAAAACTACACGGATGCCTACGTACGATCTCAAATTCAGCACTAATTCATGCTGTCTTTAAGGGTGACCGTGGACCGATTAAATGTCCAGCGCAAAGAAAACTAATTTCCAAATTTGTTGTGAATAACCCCTTCGTTTACGCACAGAAGACCCACAACTTATCCCCGAATTTTTCCACAGCGGACAATATCCCCAAAATGGCATGCCATCGGGTTTTTCGAATTTGCATTTGCGCAGCTTCATGCAATGAACGTCCTTCCTTAAAAACCGCTAGCCACATATCAGAACCAGAAGTTGACTTGGGACTTGAAAGGTGTCTAATGAACGCCCAGTTAAGACAAATAAGAACGATTTTTTTATTTCTGTTATGCGCATCGTGAATTTGTGTTGAATTGGATTGAATACAGGCATTAATAAAGAGTAACAATTGACTGTTAGAGCTTAAAGGACTCGAAAATGGCATCCACAGGCAGGCCTCTTTCCCCGCATTTGCAGATATATCGGTGGCAATGGACAATGGCTTTATCAATACTTCATAGGGCCACTGGCATCTCGCTGACAGCGGGAAGCGTCCTTTTAGCAGTGTGGTTATTAACTCTTGCCGGGGGCCCAGATGGGTATTTGATGTTGTGCAATTTTCTCACCTCTGTACCCGGATACGTCATGTTGGTTGGTTGGACGTGGTCGTTATTTTACCACTTGGCAAACGGCATTAGGCATTTGGTTTGGGATGCCGGGCTTGGGTACGATTTACCGGTCGCGCGAGCGTCAGGTTATGCTGTGTTTGCACTATCTGTGATTTTGACGGGCGGATTTTGGTGCGTTTTATATACTAAAGTGTTCTGAAGGGAATATAATGGGCTTACAGCATCCACTTGGTAGAGTGCGCGGCTTAGGTAGTGCGAAGGCAGGATCACACCATTGGTGGTCACAGCGCATAACTGCGGTTGCTCTCGTACCTCTCACGCTCTGGTTTGTGTATTCCGCATTAACGCTTGCGGGCAGCGATCACGCAAGCGGCATTAAGTGGCTGGCGCAGCCTACTAACGGTATATTGATGGTGCTGCTAGTAATTGCAACGTTTCATCATTTGCAGCTGGGTGTGCAGGTGGTAATAGAGGATTACGTCCATCACGAAGGTGTCAAACTGATGGCGTTAGTTGTCATGAAATTGAGCAGCATCGGCCTTGCCGTGGCTGCTACTTTCTCAATTATTAAAGTTTCCTTTGGGGGATAAAATCATGGGCGAAGCATATCCAATTATTGATCATGAATACGACGTTGTTGTGGTCGGGGCTGGTGGTGCAGGTTTGAGGGCAACAGTTGGGCTAGCAGAGGCAGGACTAAAAACTGCATGCATATCGAAGGTGTTCCCTACTCGCAGTCATACGGTTGCAGCGCAGGGAGGCATGTCAGCTTCTTTGGGTAATATGGGCGATGATGATTGGCGCTGGCACATGTATGACACTGTTAAGGGTGGAGATTGGCTTGGAGATCAAGACTCTATTGAATTCATGTGCCGTGAAGCAGTACCCGCAGTCATTGAGCTTGAGCACTATGGTGTGCCGTTTAGCAGGACTGAAGAGGGAAAAATCTATCAACGTCCTTTTGGAGGAATGACAACTAATTATGGCGATGGTACTGCACACCGCACTTGCGCGGCGGCGGATCGAACCGGGCACGCCATTTTGCACACGCTCTATCAACAGTCTCTCAAACATTCAGTCGAGTTCTTCATAGAATATTTTGCACTGGATTTAATAAGGAATGATGATGACGAAATCGCTGGTGTGATGGCATGGAATTTAGATGATGGATCTATTCACCGGTTCAAGGCCAAAATGGTGATTCTTGCAACGGGTGGTTACGGGAAAGCTTATTTTTCGGCAACATGTGCGCACACTTGTACCGGCGATGGCGGTGGAATGGTCCTACGTGCGGGCTTGCCGTTACAAGATCCAGAATTCGTACAATTCCATCCAACTGGCATATATGGAGCTGGGTGCTTGATCACCGAAGGAGTACGAGGCGAGGGTGGTTATGTAACGAATTCCGAGGGTGAGAGATTTATGGAGCGATACGCTCCTTCAGCAAAAGATCTTGCTAGCCGAGATGTGGTCAGCCGTTCGATGACGATCGAAATAAGAGAGGGGCGTGGTGTGGGGCCGGAAGCTGATCATATTCACCTGCATATAGAGCATCTGGACCCAAATGTGATAGAGGAACGCCTGCCGGGCATATCAGAAACTGCAAGAGTATTTGCCGGCGTTGACGTTCATAAAGAGCCCATCCCAATAATTCCAACTTGCCACTATAATATGGGGGGTATTCCTACCAACTACTATGGTGAAGCATTAACGGTTAATGGGAAAGAAAGCGTGGTTCCAGGCTTAATGTCAATAGGTGAAGCCGCTTGTGTTTCAGTGCATGGCGCCAACAGGCTTGGGTCAAACTCACTATTGGATCTTGTTGTGTTCGGGAAAGCTGCGGCAAAGCGCTGTGCTGAGACTGTAGATCCTGAAGCATCACACAAACAATTGAAGCCAGATGCTGGTGATGAGGCCTTGGCTCGCTTAGATAAATTTCGCCATGCTAATGGCGATACTCCCACAGCTACACTGCGTCTTGAAATGCAGCGCATAATGCAGGGAAATTGTGCAGTATTTAGAACAGGAGAGGTCCTCGATGAGGGTGTCAAATTGATGAAAGAGGCCTGGTCGAAACGAGATGATATAAGTGTTAGTGACAAGTCGATGGTTTGGAACTCAGATTTAGTCGAAACATTGGAGTTAGATAATCTTTTGGGTCAATCAATGGTGTCAATGACATCAGCAGCCGAACGCAAGGAAAGCCGTGGAGCGCATGCGCGAGAAGATTTCCCTGATCGCGATGACGAAAACTGGATGAAACATACTCTGGCATGGTGTGACGAAGAGGGTAACGTCAAACTAGATTATCGTTCTGTAGTTATGCAGACCATGACTAATGAAGTTCAGTCATTCCCACCAAAAGCGAGGGTTTATTGATTGTTTTCATCAGTCGATGACAGGAAACATATTTATACAGGAAGCATAGTTATTTAGTTCAGGGGAAAGAGACAGAAAATGGCGCAATTCACTTTGCCTGCTAACTCTAAAGTTCGGACCGGCAAGACGTTTTCGGCACCTGCGGGGGCGAAAAATCTCAAAACATTCAAGATCTATCGCTGGGATGCAGACAGCGGAGATAACCCCCGTGTCGATACCTTTGAGGTCGATTTAGACAATTGCGGCCCAATGGTTTTGGACGCGCTTATAAAAATAAAAAACGAAATTGACTCTACGGTTACCTTTCGCCGGTCTTGCCGCGAAGGTGTTTGCGGTTCGTGCGCAATGAATATCGATGGAACAAACACGCTTGCCTGCACCAAATATATTTCAGACGTGGCCGGCGCTATTAAAATATATCCTCTGCCGCACATGCCGGTTGTGAAAGACTTGGTTCCGGATTTAAGCACAGCCTACGCGCAACTAGCCTCTATTGAACCGTGGATGAAGAACCAATCTCCAGCGCCGGCCAGGGAGAGATTGCAGTCGCCGGAAGAGCGCCGGAGGTTAGATGGCTTGTATGAGTGTATCTTATGTTTTTGCTGCTCTACGTCGTGTCCCTCATACTGGTGGAATGGCGATAGATACCTTGGGCCAGCTATCCTTTTACAGGCCTATCGTTGGATAATCGATAGCCGAGATGAAGATACCGGTGAACGGTTAGATCAGTTGGAGGACCCTTTTCGGCTCTATAGGTGTCATACTATCATGAATTGCACCAAGACATGCCCCAAGGGCTTAAATCCAGCGGGGGCAATTGGTGAGATAAAAAAACTCATGTTGGCTCGGCAATAGTCTGTTATTCTCCATAAGGCTAGCGGGGAAACCTTAATAATGATCCATAATAGATGGTTGATGTTGTGGTGTTTAGGATTCTTTCTGTCCCTTTCATGGGGAGGGCTAGCAACTGAATTTGAGGCCGGAAAAAAGGCTTTAGATCAAAAAGATTACCTAGGTGCGGTTAAATCCTTTCGTGCTGGTGTTGCAAAGGGTGATAAGCTGTCCCCCAACGCACTGGGCGAGTTGTATGTTTTAGGATTGGGCGTCGATAAAGACAAGAGTATTGCTTGCCGGTTGTTCCTCAAAGGCGCGGAGCGAGGAGACCCTGCCGCCCAACACAATTATGGTATTTGCATGGCGAAGGGTAAAGCTAGCAAGCCTAACTTTAGTATGGCGCACAAGTGGCTCTCGTCAGCTATGAATCAGGGTTACAAACCTGCTTTTTGCGAATTGGGTGATCTATATATTTTAGGGAATGGCATAAAGAAAAACTCGAAACGTGGATTTGAGCTCTGTTTAAAAGGAGCAAAGGCTGGTGAGACGAAAGCCGCCTCTCGTGTAGGTGAGCTTTATTTTGCGGGCGTAGGCACTAAAAAAAATATGAAACAGGCCTATCGCTGGCTGAAAAAAGCTGGAGATAAACAACACCCGTCCGCTGCATACAATTTGGGATTGATGTACCTCAAGGGAGAAGGGGTAGCGAGAAGTGAAGACAAGGCCAGAAGATGGTTTACGGTTTCCGCCTTACAAAGGCATGTGATTGCATATGTGCCGGCGGCGACACTTTACAGAAATAAAGTAATGAAGCTTTTGGATAGGGAGGACATTGATGAGCGGTCTACTCGTTGGGCAATATTTTTTCTTACCCTTGCTCACAGCATCCAAACTCAGCCAAAACAAAAAGCAGCTTACGCGAAGCTAATAGATCTTTTCTCAGAGTTGTCGCCGCGAGCGCGACGTTTAGCTGACCAAGACCTAGCGAAATGGAATGCAAATAAAATATAGCAAACATGCGTTGAATTTCTATGATAAAGCGCCGACTGTAAATGGGCCACATTAGGTGCATTGAATTGTTGTTTACTAGGTTATTTTGATTTGTTTATTTTCCAAAAAACCACATACAAAAAATTTTTGTTGCTCTGAATAAACGCACTTCCATTACTACAAGCCATGGTTGCAGAACCAACTATTGTTAGTTAGGACTTGTACAGTTGCTCGAAAGCTCTCTTAGCCTCTTCGGGTAGATTATTGGCTAATAACCTATCTGCTGCCCGTTTTCTTAATCGAAAAGCATAAGGTTCAGGCTGCAGCGACAGATAATCTGATACGCCTAATTCCCGAGCGGCATGCAATGGCCAGTCGCTATGATACATTAACTCGCGGGACATCCCTATTAGATCAGCCTTTCCGCTCTTCAAAATGTCTTCAGCTTGTCTTGGATTAGTTATCAAACCAACCACCATGACTAATGCATTGACTTCATTTTTAAATCCTTCGGAAAATCCAACATGATAACCTTGTACTCTTGGGACATTAGGCAAATTACTGTCACCTGAAATGCCACCAGAGGAAATATCTATTATATCAACACCTCTTTCCTCAAGCGCTCGAGCGAAGACCTTTGCCTCAGAAAACCCCCAAGTCCCGCCTTTGCCGTCAACCGCCGACAAACGGAATGACAGTGGTAGATTTTTGGGGAGGGCTTTCCTGACGACTTCGGCAACTTCAAGAGGAAAACGCATACGGCCTCGGAGGTCGCCGCCATACGAATCTGTTCGAAGGTTACTTGTCGGGGACAAAAATTGATGCAAAAGGTAACCGTGTGCACCATGGATTTCAATAATTTCAAAGCCCGCATCGACGGCTCTTTGTACTGCTTCCCGAAAGCATTCTTGGACAATAGAAATATCACCGGCATCCATCTCTTTTGGCAAAAATCGGCGGTTTATTGATTTCAACGCGCTGGGTGCGAGCCCTTGCCATGGAGGCATCCCGGTTTTTATGTCGTCGTCGGTGAGTGCGGCAAACTGTTCCATAGGGCCACGGCACGAAGCTTTCGATCCAGTATGGCCAAGCTGAATTGCGGGCACTGCTCCTAAAGATTTTAAGAACTCAGTTATTCGGCGATAACCGGCGATATGATTATCATCCCATATGCCAGCGCATTGATAGGATTTGCGCCCGCGTGCCTCAACTGCCGTCTCTTCGCCGAAGATTATGCCCGCGCCGCCGAAGGCATAGCGCCCCAGATGGACTAAGTTCCAGTCATTCGGCATTCCGTCATTTGAGACATACTGGCACATTGGAGAGACTACAATGCGGTTTTTAGCTTCTATTCCACGAATCTGTATGGGTTCAAACAACAGTGGTTCAGTTGTATTATCTTGCATTTGTCCTCTTTCTCTCTCGGCGTAGCTAGATTAGGGTGGAGAAAATTTGTTTGCTTCCAGGGGAAAAACATATGGCTCAATGGATTGGTTTGCAGCATAACGGCGAATATCGATTTGGGAAGCTTGTTAAAGAGATGGTTGTTCTATGCACGGGTAGTATGTTTGACTCCCCAGAAGAGACTGATGAGACTTTTCCATTCAGCGATGCAGTGCTCGACATACCTTGTTCCCCAACAAAAGTGGTAGGTCTTTGGAACAATTCGCGTGGGGTCGCTATGAAGCACGGATTAGAGCAGCCGGATAACCCCCTGGTTTTCATAAAAACTTCCAATACATATTTGCCGAGTGGTGGGGTAATTAAGAAACCGAATAATTATGATGGACGTGTTATTTTTGAAGCAGAACTAGGAATTGTCATTGGGCGTGAGGTCTATAACGCATCGCAGACTGAGGCAGCAGAATCAATATTTGGATATACTTGTATCAATGATGTCACAGCGACTCAAATAATAGGCGAAAATGATAATTTCGCCCAATGGACACGCGCTAAAAACTTTGACACTTTTACACCGATGGGCCCTACAATTTCTAGCGATGTTGAATTGGATGACGTGAATATTCGCGCTGAGCTCAACGGTCGCGAACGGCAGAACTATTCGGTAAGTGATCTCTTTTTTGGGCCCGAAAATTTAGTTCATTTAATTTCGTCATTTATGACTCTTTATCCTGGCGACATTATATCTTGTGGCACCGGGTTAGGCGCATTACCAATGCGCCCCGGGATGCAGATTGATGTGATAATTGACGGCATTGGTACGCTGTCAAATACCTTTTGTAACTGAGCGCCAAGTTTGGATAGAAATGACTGAAACTAAAGGCGAGGCTTCAAACCTAGATGGTATCAAAAGCGACCCCCGACAAGAATATCAGAGTCGCAAGAAAACTGGAATATTGAGGCCAGATGTATTGCAAGAGCAAGCTGTTGAAAAACTTCAACGTTTGTACCATTCGCTTTATGACTATAAGGCGAGGCCTACCATAGCTGGCTGGAGGGCTTGGTTTCGATTAGGGGAAAAACACCATAAAAGCCCTCAGGGCCTATATATTTTTGGGCCAGTTGGGCGTGGAAAATCTATGTTGACCGATTTATTTTTTGATTGTGCACCGGTCAAACACAAGCGGCGTGTCCATTTTCATGAATTTATGATTGAGGTTCATGATGCTGCTCATGCGTGGCGAAAAAGAAAAGTTTCGAAGAGGGGCGGGGACTCTCTTCTGGAAATTGCGAAGTCTATTGCGTCCGAAGCATCGCTGCTATGTTTTGACGAATTCCACGTTACTAATGTGGCAGATGCAATGATCCTTGGCAGGCTTTTTGAAAACCTTTTTGAACTTGGGGTAGTTATAGTTCTTACATCAAATTTCGAGCCAGATTCACTCTACAAAAACGGTTTACAGCGTGAGAGATTCCTGCCCTGTATCGAATTATTGAAGCAGCGCCTTGACCCTATCGAATTAAACTCGCCAATCGATTATCGGCTTGCGCGCCTCAAACAGATGGAAGTATTTCATTTTCCCCTTGGTCCAATATCAACCCAAGCGTTGGAGAAATCTTTCGTTGATCTGACAGAAGGTGCACTCCCAACCCCTGAGGTTGTGAGTGTTAAAGGTCGTGATATTAAAGTAGCTCGTGCTGCGAGGGGTGTAGCGTGGTTTGGTTTTGATCAGCTCTGCGGTGAACCGCGTGGAGCAGAAGATTATTTATGTTTAGGGAAAAGATTTCATACAATAATACTGGATGGTGTCCCCCACTTGACCGAGGAAACCCGCAATGAGGCTAAACGGTTTATAACGCTGATTGATACGCTGTATGAGTTAAGGGTTAATCTCGTTATGGCAGCTTCAACAGCACCACATGATATTTATAAAGGGGCAACTCATGCTTTTGAATTCGAACGCACACTTAGCCGGTTAATGGAGATGCAGGCCGACGACTATATAGATACGGCACACCAAGCGTCTTAGGCTAAACTTGCTCTACTTCAGCAAAGGCGGTAGGAAATAAAGGAAAATTATCAATTTGCGCCTAAGAATTAGTGGGCGGTAGTAATATGGGGAAGTTTCGTATGGCACGTAATAAAATTTCATTGGTGGGCTCTGGGCAAATTGGTGGTACGTTGGCCCTATTGGCTGGTTTAAAGAATCTGGGCGACGTTGTGCTTTTCGACATTGCTAAGGGAGTGCCTCAAGGCAAAGGGCTAGACATAGCTCAAGCTTCGACGATTGAAGGCTTTGACTCAAAAGTAACCGGGGCAAATAGTTACGCAGCCTTAAAAGGTTCGGATGTGGTTATCGTAACCGCAGGCGTGCCTCGAAAGCCTGGGATGAGTCGAGATGATTTGCTGGGGATTAATAATTCTGTAATGCATGCCGTTGGGAAGGGAATAAAAAAATACTGCCCTAAGGCCTTTGTCATCTGCATCACAAATCCTCTAGACGTAATGGTGCACCAGCTACGCAAGGCCTGCGGCCTGCCTTTTAACAGAGTTGTTGGGATGGCCGGAGTACTCGACTCCGCTCGATTGCGATTATTTTTGGCGCACGAATTTGATGTTTCAGTTGAAGATGTTACGGCCTTTGTTTTGGGTGGGCATGGAGACTCAATGGTTCCGCTTGTGCGCTACTCAACCGTGGCGGGGATCCCGGTCCCGGATTTAATTAAAATGGGATGGACGACAAAGAAGAGGATAGAAGCCATTGTCGATCGCACAGCTAACGGTGGTGGCGAGATTGTACAGCTTCTTGGAACAGGGTCGGCTTTTTACGCGCCAGCTTCATCTGCTATTGCTATGGCAGAGTCATATATACTTGATAAAAAACGTGTCCTGCCCTGCGCTGCTTATGTGAAGGGCTCTTATGGACTTGATGGACTTTATGTTGGTGTCCCAGTTGTGATTGGGTCAAAAGGCGTTGAGCGCATTATTGATATCAAGCTCAATGCGGATGAACGCAAAAAATTTCGTCGTTCCGTCAATTCGGTAAAAGGTCTGATAAAAGAAGTTGAAAGGATCGAAAAAAATACAAAGAAATGATGTTTTTCGACCTGCGGTAATCGATAAAACAGAATCCTGCATAACAGCGATGTATTGTATGACTTTGTTGCTACCTTGAATGGCGATGTTCTAGGATTAAGCTGTTGCTGCGAGTACATTATTAAATTTAATTAAAGATCCAAGAACGATTGGTTAATACCTCGTTTGACTAACTGCCGGTGGTCGATAATAGTAATTTCGAATAAAGGGTTGGGATTTATGAATATCCATGAATATCAGGCCAAAGGCCTTCTGAAAAAATTCGATGTGCCAGTTCCAGCAGGAGCTGCGGCATTCACAATTGATGAAGTGGAGAAAGTTATCGATAGTCTTGAAGGGCCGGTTTGGGTTGTGAAGGCTCAAATCCATGCGGGTGGGCGTGGTGCTGGCTTTTTCAAAGAAAAACCAGAGATAGGCGGAGTAAGGATTGCCAAATCGAAAGAGGAAGCCGTCAGCCATGCTAAAGCAATGCTTGGTAATACTCTTGTCACCAAGCAAACCGGGCAGTCTGGCAAGGAGGTGCGTCGAATTTACATAGAGGATGGATGTGCGATAGGCAGCGAACTTTACCTCGCAATACTAACTGATCGGGCAACTAGCCAGGTCACTGTGGTTGCATCTACAGAAGGCGGTATGGAAATAGAAGAGGTTGCAGAAAAGACGCCTGAAAAAATTACCCGGGTTGCCATCGATCCACTGATCGGCATGACAGGATTCTCCGCTCGCCGCGTCGCCTCTGGTCTCGGTTTAGAAGGCAGCAAGCTATCTGCAGGTATTAAGTTACTGAAGACCCTTTACAAAACATACTGCGAGCTTGATGCCACTCTTCTCGAAATTAACCCCTTAGTTGTTACTCAAACGGATAATTTAATAGTGCTTGATGCTAAAATGAACTTTGATGACAATGCGCTATTCCGTCATCCTGAAATCGAAAAAATGCGCGATGAAGCTGAGGAGGACCCTTCCGAGACTGAGGCTGCGAAGTATGACCTCAACTATGTCAAATTAGATGGTACCATAGGTTGCATGGTTAACGGAGCAGGGTTGGCCATGGCTACCATGGATATAATCAAGCTTTACGGCGAAGAGCCGGCCAATTTCTTAGATGTTGGTGGAAGTGCAACAACAGAAAAAGTGACAGCTGCTTTCAAGATAATTTTATCTGATGAAAATGTAAAAGGTATCTTAGTTAATATTTTTGGCGGAATCATGCGGTGCGATATAATAGCTGAAGGCGTTGTAGAGGCGGCGAAAGAGGTTAATCTTTCAGTGCCGTTAGTTGTGCGTTTGGAAGGTACTAATGTGGACAAGGGCAATAGAATACTGGCAGACTCTGGGCTAACCATAATCTCCGGAGAAGATCTTGGCGATGCCGCAAAGAAAATCGTAGAAGCGGTGAGGGGTTAAATACGATGGCGGTTTTGGTTGATAAGAATACGAGGCTGATTTGTCAGGGTATCACCGGATTGCAGGGTAATTTTCATTCTGAGCAAGCAATAAGTTACGGGACGCAGATGGTTGGTGGTGTTACTCCGGGCAAAGGAGGAACAACTCATCTTGACCTTCCCGTTTTTGATACTGTGAAAGATGCTGTTGACCGGACCGGTGCTACAGCATCCGTAATTTACGTTCCTCCCCAATTTGCCGCTGAGGCCATATTAGAGGGGATAGATGCGGAATTGCCGTTGATTGTGTGCATAACGGAGGGGATACCTGTGCGAGACATGGTGGTAGTCAAAAAGGCCCTCAAAACCAGTCGCACCCGATTGATTGGGCCAAATTGCCCGGGTGTGATTACGCCAAATGAATGTAAGATTGGTATCATGCCGGGGCATATCCACCAGCGTGGGAAAATAGGGATAGTCTCACGTTCGGGCACCTTAACCTATGAAGCGGTGGCACAAACGACGGCAGCTGGGCTCGGTCAGAGTACGTGTATAGGAATAGGCGGTGATCCTATAAATGGTACAGATTTTGTTGACTGTTTAGAGTGGTTTGTCGCCGACAATGAGACAGAGGGTATTATAATGATCGGTGAGATTGGCGGAGATGCGGAGGCGAATGGGGCCGAATTCTTAAAAGCGTCCGGCACCAGAAAACCGGTAACCGGATTCATTGCCGGGCGTACTGCACCACCAGGTAGGCGTATGGGTCACGCGGGCGCAGTAATTTCAGGTGGGAAAGATACTGCTGAGCACAAGATAGATGCTCTCAAGTCTGCTGGAATACATGTTGCCGATAGTCCATCCGAGCTGGGTAGCACGATGCTGAAATCAATGGGCTAAGGTTAAACGCGAGTGCACAATTAATCTTTGAAAAGGAGAGCGCGTTATGGCGCAGTATTCTGGTGAGACCTCCTTCTTGTTTGGCGCAAATGAGACCTACATTGTTGAGATGTATGAAAAATATTTGAACGACCCTGGATCTATCGACGGCGGATGGTTAGCTTACTTTGATAAATTAGAGGAACTTGAGAAATCTGTTGCAGATGATCTGAACGGCCCAAGTTGGGCTCCACGGAAAACATCGGTCTTGGGCCAGAATGACGCATCATTATCCGTGGCCAATTCGGCGCCACGCCTGCCTGAAGAAAAGATGCCCTCTGACTCACTTGTGTCTCAAATGGGTGGGGTTGTGGATAGTGCTGATAAAATTAGACAGGCAACTCAGGACTCAATTCGTGCACTGATGCTTATCAGAGCCTACAGAGTGCGTGGTCATTTAGAAGCCGACTTAGACCCTTTAAAGCTTCAAAAGCCAATGCCACATTCAGAGCTAGATCCTGAAAGTTATGGCTTCAGTGAAAGCGATATGGACAGACCTATCTTTATAAATTACGTGCTTGGATTAGAGTCGGCCACGCTTAGAGATATTGTTAAAATCCTTCGTGAGACTTATTGTGGCTCAATCGGCGTCGAGTTTATGCATAAAACAGAACCGGATGAAAAAAGCTGGATTCAAGAGCGAATAGAGGGTGCCCGGAACCAAACAAAATTTACTAAGCTTGGCAAGCGCACGATCTTGGAACGTCTAACAGAGGCCGAACTTTTTGAGCAGTTCATCGATCGGAAGCACAAAGGTGCAAAACGGTTTGGGCTCGATGGGGGTGAAACTACGGTTCCCATGCTCGAGCAGATGCTTAAACGCGGTGGTCAGTTAGGAATTGAGGAGATTGTCATTGGAATGCCGCATCGCGGGCGCCTCAATGTTCTTGCAAATGTCATGGGAAAACCTTACCGAGCAATTTTTTCTGAGTTTCAAGGTCAACCAGCGGCTCCCGAGGATGTCCAAGGTTCAGGGGATGTAAAGTATCATCTTGGAACATCAACGGAACGGGAGTTTGATGGAAACGTCGTGAGGCTCTCCCTCAATCCGAACCCGAGTCATCTTGAGGCAGTGAATACAGTTGTATTGGGACGAGTAAGAGCAAAGCAACTACAACGCGGCGATGAAGAGCGAGTAAAGGTAATGGCTGTCTTAATGCATGGGGATGCTGCTTTTTCTGGTCAGGGAATAGTTCCAGAGACATTTGCCTTGTCTGATCTCGATGGGTACGAAACTGGCGGGACCATACATTTAATCGTAAACAATCAGATTGGCTTTACAACCATGCCATCATCTTCTCGGTCTTCGCCCTATTGTTCAGATATGGCAAAGGCAGTTGGAGCTCCAATTTTTCACGTGAACGCCGATGATCCAGAGGCATGCGTTCATGTGGCACGTCTTGCCACCGAATATCGGCAGCGTTTTAAAAAGGACGTAGTAATCGATCTAATTTGTTATCGGCGCCACGGGCATAATGAGGGTGATGAGCCTTCCTTTACCCAGCCGCAGATGTACAAGAAGATAGCTGGCCATGAGACTACGCGGACTATTTACGCCAAACAACTCGAAAAAGAGAAGGTAATTGAGAACGGTGAAGCTGACAGTATCGCGGAGGCATTTAATGAAGATCTTGATACTGAATTTGAAGCTGCACAATCTTTTAAGCCTAATAAAGCCAACTGGCTTGAAGGCAAGTGGTCGGGGTTAGCCACTGCGTCAGGGGATGAGCGTCGTGGAAAAACAGGTGTCAGTCTCGACCTTCTAAGAGAGGTTGGGTTTGCAATTTCGAAGGTTCCTCCTAACGTTAATGTTCACTCTAGGATTGTAAGACAATTAAAAGCGAAGAGGACCATGATTGAGACCGGCGATGGCTTCGACTGGGCGACGGCAGAAGCACTCGCATTTGGCACGCTGCTCTGTGAGTCAACACCGGTTCGGCTCTCTGGTGAGGATTGCCAGCGTGGGACGTTTAGTCAGCGACACTCAGTATTAAATGATCAGGAAAGCGGAAATCGTTATGTGCCGTTGAATAACATTCATTTCGGTCAGGCGCCATTTGAAGTCATTGATAGTCCACTCTCAGAGTTTGGTGTTCTTGGGTATGAGTATGGCTACAGTGTTTCAGAGCCTCATGCTCTTGTCTTGTGGGAGGCGCAGTTTGGGGACTTTGCCAATGGTGCACAGGTCATAATAGATCAGTTTATTTCCTCTGGTGAATCTAAGTGGTTACGGATGAGTGGCCTTGTTCTTCTTCTTCCCCATGGTTATGAGGGGCAAGGGCCTGAACACAGCTCAGCTCGGCTTGAACGTTATTTGCAGCTATGCGGTGAAGATAATATTCAAGTAGCTAACTGCACCAATCCTGCTAATTACTTTCATATTCTGCGCAGACAAATTAGGCGTGAGTTTCGCAAGCCGCTTATTCTCATGACGCCTAAGTCTCTACTGCGCCATAAGCGTTGTGTCTCTTCGATAAAAGAGTTTGGTCCAAAATCGACATTCCACCGTGTTCTTTGGGATCACGCACAGCACAGTGGGAAATTATTTGATGATGAATCTATCAAGCGTGTCGTAATCTGTTCTGGGAAGGTTTATTTTGACCTGTTAGAAGAGCGTGACAAACGAGGTGCAATGGACACTTATCTTTTGCGGTTAGAACAACTATATCCATTTCCAACTAGTGCGCTTCGCAATGAGCTTGCTAGGTTCAAAAACGCTAACGTTGTTTGGTGTCAGGAAGAGCCGAAAAACATGGGAGCGTGGTTCTTTATTAGTGATCTTGTCGAAGAGTTAATGGTAGAACTAGATATGAAGCAAAAGCGCCCGGTTTATGCAGGTCGTTCATCAGCGGCAGCTCCAGCTACGGGTCTTCTAAAGCGGCATTTGAAAGAACAAAACGATCTTGTTAATGCTGCGCTGACTTACGAGGGCTAAAGTCCAAAAAATAGGAATGGCGGCTAAGAGGAGTCGAAAATGGCAGTTGATATAATAGTCCCTACTCTAGGCGAGTCGGTCAATGAAGCCACGGTAGCTAAGTGGCTTAAAAACGTGGGAGATGCGGTTGGTGTTGACGAGCCTCTGGTTGAACTCGAAACAGATAAAGTGTCGCTAGAGGTGCCATCTCCTTCAGCGGGCACTTTAAGTAAAATTATTGCAATTGATGGCGCAGAGGTTGCAGTTGGTTCCGTACTTGGTAATTTAGACGAAGGAGCCGCTGAGCTGACGCCAACCGCTGAGACGTCTACTGGAGAGGGTCAGAATGCAGCTGATGAAGTGCAATCCCGAGCTCCAGAGCTGTCTCCCGCTGTGCGTAAACTAGTTGAAGAAAACAGGATTGATCCGCAACAGATTTCGGCGACGGGTGCTAAAGGTAACATCACAAAAGGTGACGTGTTAAAGTTTCTCAAAACCAAGGATAGTGGGACGCCCTCGGTTGTTCCGGCAGAAACTAACAAGCATAATACGCTGCCACTATCCTCCCATGATTCTGCTGATTTACCGCTACGGCCGGTGGACAACCGCGGTGAGGAACGGGTGCGTATGTCTCGGTTGCGGCAGGCGATTGCTCGGCGCTTGAAGGAGGCCCAAAATAACGCAGCTATTTTGACCACTTACAACGAGTGCCGAATGGATAATCTGATAGCACTTCGGTCGGAGTATCGTGAAATTTTTGAGAAAAAGTATGGCTCAAGACTAGGTTTTTTATCTTTTTTCCTTAAGGCAGCCATAATCGCACTTAAAGAAATTCCTGCAGTAAATGCTGAAATATACGGCGACGAGATTATTTATAAGAATTACTATGACATTGGAGTCGCGGTGGGAACGGCGCAGGGGCTGGTAGTGCCTATTGTTCGCGATGCTGATAAGTTAACTTTTGCGGAAATTGAAAGCACTATCGCTGACTTTGGTAGGCGAGCGCGGGACGGAAAGCTTACTATCCAAGAAATGACTGGTGGTACTTTTACAATATCTAATGGTGGAGTTTATGGCTCTCTCATGTCAATGCCTATCCTCAACCCACCCCAGTCAGGAATTCTGGGCATGCATACGATCCAGAAACGACCAATCGTGAGTGGCGATGAAATCGAAATTGCATCGATGATGTACTTGGCACTAAGCTATGACCATCGCATTGTCGACGGTCGGGAAGCTGTTACTTTCTTAGTTCGTATGAAAGAAGTATTGGAAGACCCGCAAAGATTATTAATAGACGTGTAACACTTTTTAATCGACTGACGAAAAAGTGCTCGTTGCAACGAAAACCAGGCGTCACTCTGCGGTAATTTGGAATGGTGTAAGAAACGCCCTTGGCGTACCAAGCATTGCTGGTTTTTCGTCAACGCTAGATTTCGGAGCGCTTGCTGAGTCAAACGGTAAAACTTTGCTGGTTGCCGTTTCGGTGACGCTAGGTGTTTGGGCATTGCCCGGACAGATTGTTCTAGTCGACTTGTATCCTTCGGATAGTTTAGCCGCACTTTTTTTGCAGTTCTCTTTGTTAACGCTAGATTTTTTCCTTTAGCATTGGCAACTCTTCCACTGGTCAAGGGGGGCAGAGCCTTTCCGCGCGCTTCACCTATTATATGCTCACTTACTTTCAGTTATAAGTTGGAGTTATATGACAACGTGTGCACCGAAGATTGAGCAAAGTAAGCGGCCTGTCTATTTCGTTAGCTTCGCCATTACAGTGCTTACATTAGCTGTAATCGCAACTATCATCGGTTATTTAGCTGCGGGCAAGGTGCCGTATCACTTCAACTCAGCACTTTTAATTATACCAACAATCCACCTTCTTTTGCTGGCGGCTAACGCAAGCACCCTTCTGCCTGTTGTCGCTGTGTTTTTTGGCGGTGGTGCAGTAGTAGCTATAGATTTGAGTTTGGCGGGGTGGGGCTTGGTATTGGGCGGATTTGTGGGTGGTACACTTGCATTCTTACTGGGTTTGCGCTCGGAGAGACGTAGTGAATGATTTATCGCAATGGACATTTTTTTAGTTGCGGCCGTCGCAACACTATTGCCTCGTGCATTAGGAGCCCTTGCAGCAGGCCGCGTGGACCCCGCCGGCCGTATTTTTGAATGGATGACATGCGTTGCATACGCTATGGCGTCAGGTCTTGCGTTCCGTATGTTATTCAATCCTACTGGTGCCTTGGGAGAAACGCTCTTATTTGATAGGCTCATTGCCGCGATTATAGCTCTCGTAATTTTTGTCTTATGAAACTAATATTACTTTTTGGTTTTGTGTCTGGGGTTTTTGTTTTTTGGGCAATTGGGTTCTTGCGATTAAGCCAATTTAATTGATTAGTTTTTACTCGGCTTTTTATTTGAACACAGGACTTTAGCAACAGACAAATTCTTTCGGAGATAGTCACCATGAACCGAAAAAGCACCCTTATTTAGTGTCTTTGTCGACACATTCGCCGAGGGAGTTCCATCTGGCCTAATGCTAATAAATTGTAAAAATTCATTAATTGTTTTTGGGGGGCTGGCAATAACCCTACCGCGTCGAATATTGCCTGCTACCGTTACTCCTACGACTTGGCCTTTCCGATCCAATACTGGTCCTCCGCTAATACCACCAAATGCACCGAGGCGCGGGGCCTGAAGTTTAACTGCCCACGCGATGGCCGGTTCGACAAAGCTATGTCTACCAATTTTACGTAATTTGCGACGTCCGATGAGTTCTGACAGCAAGTCGCCGGGCTCGCCTTGTGGAAAACCAAAATGATAACCTGTCTGGCCGACAGTTAATTTTTTGGAAGCGGGTCGGATCGCAATAGCAGGAGGTGTACGACTAGTTTGTAAAACGGCGATATCCGCACTCGGATGAACATATACTTTTCGCACCCAAAATCCCCCCTGCGAGTTTTGTGCAGAAAATATCCCGACCCTAGTACAGTCATCCACGACATGACGAGCTGTTAACCAAAATCCCCCACTACTTACCGGAAAGGCTGTTCCGGTGGAAGTTCCACCGCTAGTTCCCCACTGTACCGAAATTTCGGGATCACCTGGGGAAATATCAGGTAGTATCTTTTCGGGCTGTGTTTCCTTTATTGAACCAATAGATCTGGGTGCTTCTTTTCGCGGTTTTTCCATCAAAGGGCTTGGGCTTCGGTCTCGTGGAATATTTTCGCGCTCAATAAACAATCCGCCGATGGTCCAAACAAGAGCGGCAAAAATAAATGACAAGCCGGTTGGTAATCGCATTGTGTGGAGCCTTTAGCCGGCAACGCTGGCTGCTGCAATCAACCCAACCGCTAATTTGATGGCTGCAAGAAGGATAGCTGGCCCAATTTCATTGGCCTCTACTCGTCGTGCTAAATCTCTCACGAGAAAATCAATCACCCTATAGGAAATCAACATTAGTATTAATGTTACAAAGCCCCAAATTATTATATCCCACAGGTTCAGGCTCGTTTTGAGCGAAGCCGCCAGGGGGATAGCGAATCCAACTACAGCTCCACCCAGGGTGATGGCCGCAGCATTATTCTTATTCTTGATCAACGATATTTCGTCAAATGGTGTAATGCGAACATAAATTAATAGGCCGGCGCCCAACATTAAAAATGTAACGCTGGAATGAAGTAAAAGAAAGGGGAGTCCGGTCATTAAACTATCAAAAATGGCAGTCATGCTCTCTCCATTATGTTGCTTAGGACCAAAATCTTATTCTATCCTAATGGGAACGGCGATTTGCCGCTAGCCTTGCTGTTGTTGATATTTTTGAAGGTGACACAGCTAATGGTCGTAGATAGGGTAAAGACAAATAATGATCTGACGGTCAATTTAATTCTTTGAGGAGATAGTATTGCTATGTCGGAAAAATACGATTTGGTTGTCATTGGCGGTGGTCCTGGCGGATACGTTGCTTCTATACGAGCAGCCCAGCTCGGTATGAAGACGGCCTGCGTAGAAAAGCGCGGCACCTTAGGAGGCACTTGTTTGAACGTAGGATGTATTCCTTCCAAAGCGCTTCTTCAAAGCTCAGAAAAATATGCTGAGGCTTGCGGCCATTTGGCTGATCATGGTGTTGATATCAAAGGCGCTACGCTAAACCTGAAACAGATGATGGCACGGAAAGACCGGATTGTTAACGACCTCACCAAAGGTATAGAATATCTTTTTAAGAAGAATAAGGTTGATTACTTCAATGGCCACGGTGCTTTTGCCGACAGAAAAAAAGTAGAAGTGGCTTTGAATAAGGGCGAAGAGCAAATATTAGAGGCCGAGGCAATCTTAATTGCTACAGGCTCGGAGGGTACCACGTTACCCGGAGTGACAGTTGATGAGAAACGTATTGTAAGTTCGACTGGAGCCTTATCACTCTCTAAGGTGCCAAAGCATTTGGTGGTAATTGGTGCTGGTTATATAGGTTTGGAGATGGGTTCAGTTTGGCGCCGGCTTGGATCCGAAGTCACCGTTGTAGAATTTTTGGACAGAATTACACCCGGCATGGATGCTGAGGTGGCAAAACATTTTCAGCGTATTTTAACGAAGCAGGGCTTTAAATTTTTGTTGGGCACCAAAGTGTTGGGTGCAAGTACAAATAAGTCGACAGTTGCATTAAGTTTGGCGTCTGTGAGCAAAAATGAGGAAAGCGAAATAAAATGTGATACTGTATTACTTTCCGTTGGGCGGCGGCCTTATACGAAAGGTCTTGGTCTAGAAACAATTGGCCTTGAACCGGATGCTAATGGTTTAATTGCGGTCGACGACTCATTTCAAACCGCAGTTTCGGGCGTCTATGCTATAGGCGATTGTATTCGAGGTGCCATGCTCGCTCACAAAGCTGAGGAGGAAGGTACAATTTTCGCCGAGATGTTGGCTGGGCAGGCTGGTCATATTAACTACAACGCCATTCCGGGGATTGTGTACACTTGGCCAGAAGTTGCGTCGGTGGGGAAAACTGAGGAACAATTAAAGGAAGAGGGGGTCTCATTCACTTCCGGAAAGTTTCCATTTACAGCGAATAGCAGAGCCCGTTGTAATGACACCACCGAAGGGTTTGTAAAAATTCTTGCAGATTCGGAAACTGATCGCATCCTTGGTGCACATATAATAGGGGCTGACGCAGGAACAATGATTGCTGAGTTGGTGGCTGTTATGGAATTTGGGGGAGCGGCAGAGGATGTGGCCCGAACCTGTCACGGCCACCCGACGTTGAACGAGGCAATTAAGGAGGCAGCGTTAGCAGTGTCTAACAGACAAATTCATGCATGAAGAACGAACTATTATGTTTTACGAGTTTGCCTCCTGACAATGGGCAAGTATCTTCCGCGTCAGCGCAGGTTAAAAGCTGTCTGGAAACGTCTGATAACATTGGCGGCAGGCTGGGGCTTTATTTTCCTCGGTATAATAGGAATTTTATTACCAGTGATGCCGGGGGTTATATTTTTAATTATTGGCGCATACGTACTCTCTTTAGAATCTTTCTGGCTTGCAAGTAAGTTGGATAAGATAGCCCAGAAATATCCAAAATTTGCTAAAATCAATCGTAATGCTCGTGTCAGAGCGCGGCAGATTTTGAGCCGCATATTAACCAGTAACTAAACCTTATTTGCGTTTAGAGGGTTATGAACTCAGCTGCTGTGGTAAGTGTAAAAAAGAATGAGGTCTATTTTATAGAGGGCATCTATTTATTTACGTCGTGGGTGTGCGTTATATTGTTGAAGAATGTGCCCTTCATCAACTTCAGTATATATCTGGGTGGTTGATAATGAAGCATGCCCTAGAATCTTCTGTATCGAACGAAGGTCTCCGCCGTTAGATAGTAAGTGGGTTGCAAAGCTGTGACGAAGTGCATGTGGGGTGGCGCTAGGAGGTAAGCCCAGTTGTTCACGTAGTAACTGCATTCTTTTTTGAATTATTCTGGGACTCAGTGATCCCCCTCTGACCCCCCGAAAAAGTATATCTTCTGGCATAAGGTTATACGGGCAGCTTTTCAAATAAGACCGTACAGCGTTCTGGATAACAGGTAGTATTGGCACTGTGCGCTCTTTATCCCCTTTTCCCAAAATTCTTAAACTGTTGCTAATTGGAGCATCTTTTACCAATATTCCCAATGCCTCGCCGATTCGGAGGCCCGCACCATAGAGTAATAACAATACGGCTGCGTCACGCGTGGCCACCCAAGAATATCCCGCTTCGTTTTTGATAGTTTTCATAGCACGTACTGCATTTTTTGCCATTATCGGTTTTGGTGTCCCATGCGGGATTTTTGGAGCATTCAAAACTTTAATTGCTGGATTAGCTCCTAAACTATTCCGTTCTAGCCATGAAAAAAAATTTCGAGTGACCGAGAGAGCTCGGGCGATAGTAGTTTTTTTGAGGCCGTTATTGGCACGACTCGCCAGCCATGCCCGGAAATCAACTGTGCGAAGGTTTTGAAGAGCGGAAAGCGTTGGGGGTTCACCAATATGATTGGCAACGAAGTATAAGAAATATTTTATATCGCGAAGATATGCATTCACAGTGTGGTCAGAAAAACGGCGTTCTTTAGCCAGCCAAGCAGACCAGTCAGAAAGTGAGTCTCTTAGTGCGGGATCGGCACATATCGGATCCTTAAGGAGGGTAATTATTTTGGAATATCGAGCCATGTGCTTATCACGTGTTCTAAAACGCATGCAAGAAAGGCTACCAGTTCAGTTGATTGGCCAGAGTCAAAACGAAGTGGGTCTCGTGAACCAAAAGCTATCAAGGAAGGAGGTGTGACAGAGGATATATTAAGGCGAACGATAGCCTCAGACCTAATTAGTGATGCTCCGGCACCAAAAATTTGTTTTTCGCCCGTAATATCGCCGCGCAAGCGCACGAGCTTTTCAGCACCAAGGTAACGCTCGATCTCTCCTTTCGGAAGAACCACTAAACCTCGCGTGTCTAGTAGGCGTATTTTCTCATCATCAGCTTCTATGCATAAGACTACCATATCTAAATCGAGCATGACCGCAAAATCCGTGGTAACCGTGTGGATCACCTGTTCGAAAGATTTCGAAGCTAGTACCGCCAATACACATTCATGGATACGAGACAAACTCTGCTGATTGGTGCGGGCAGTGAGTAAAAGGTCTTTCCGTTCTTGTTTGAATTCTTCTGCACTGTCGCGCAATTTGTTGATTACGACACTTTGAAAATTAATCACCCCATCACCCTGGCCACTATCAGGCGAGCTGATGGCAGTCAGTGCTTCTGGGTGCCGTGAAAAAAAATTAGGTTCATTACGCAGATACTCCACAACGTCGGCCGCGGTTATCTTAGGGGTGTTCTTCGTTTTTGATAAATCTTGTTCCATTTCTTGCCTAAAGAATAGACTGGCCGGTTTTTTCCCAATCGGAGATGAAATCAGCTAGACCTTTGTCCGTAAGCGGATGTGAAAACATTTGGTGCAGCACTGAGGGAGGAACAGTGGCCACATCGGCGCCGATCTTTGCTGCCTCTACTACATGCATTGGGCTTCGAACAGACGCAACCAACACCTCTGTTGAGAAATCAGGATAATTTGCGTAGATATCACATATGTCCGATATCAAATCCATCCCGTCATAAGCAATATCGTCCAGCCGACCGACGAAGGGAGAAATAAAACGTGCGCCCGCCTTTGCCGCTAGTATGGCCTGATTTGCCGAAAAGCAGAGTGTCACATTTACCATTGTTCCTTTGTCGCTTAACGATTTACAGGTCCTCAGACCTGCTCGTGTTAGAGGTACCTTAACTGCAATATTTGAGGCTATTTCGGCTAATTTCTTACCCTCTTCGAGCATGGTGTCAAAATCAGGTGAAGTGACTTCTGCGCTGACGGGGCCATCTACGAGGGAACAAATTTCTCGAACAACTTCAAAAAAATTTCGCCCAGATTTGTTTATCAAGGATGGGTTTGTGGTGACGCCATCTACGAGCCCAGTATTTTCTAGTTCGCGAATTTCGTCAATTTCAGCAGTGTCCACGAAAAACTTCATTTTTGGGTCCTCACAGTTTTAAAATCATTATAGCGATCAAGTAAATTTTTCTTTATAGGCTTTAATGTACTTTATCGAATGGCTGAACCGCATACTACATCAACCGCTGGAAAAAACACGGGCATGCAGAGAATACAGGTTCTTATCCCTCTACCTTTGGCCGGCGTATACGATTACAAAGTTCTCAGTGACGCAAAAATCCCTTTAGGAACATTCGTTTACGTGCCGCTCGGCAAGCGCATAGTTGTCGGTGTGGTATGGGGCTTTAGTAGTAATGGTACGGTAAATGACGAGCGTTTGAAATTCATTGAGGGCCCTGTTGATGTTAAACCATTACCCGAATCGGTCAGGCGATTCGTGAATTGGGTTGCGGATTATACGTTTAGTCCTCCTGGTGCAGTACTACGTATGGTAATGAGTGTGCCCAAGGCGCTAGAGCCTCCAAAATCACGTGTTGGGTTTTCACTTTCTGCGGAACCAACTAATTTTCTCGTCACAGCTGCTAGAAAAAGGGTGCTTGACTTAATGAAAGTTGGGTGTCCCCGCGCTGGGGGGGAACTTGCGCGAGAGGCAGGTGTGAGCGGCGGAGTAATCCGGGGTCTTTGCGACTTGGGCGTTTTAGAGAAAGTAGCGCTGTCGCAAGATGCATACTTTCCATCTCCAGATCCGGACTGTCCCGGCCCGCAATTATCCGATTTACAAAGATTTGCCGCCGACAAGTTAGTCAAAAGCATTCAGGATAAAAAATTTTCTGTTACACTTCTGGACGGGGTAACTGGTTCAGGCAAAACTGAGGTTTATTTTGAAGCCGTTGCAGAAACCTTACGGCATGGTCGACAGGTTTTGGTTTTACTTCCTGAAATTGCGCTCAGCGCTCAGTGGTTCACGCGCTTTGAAACTCGTTTTGGCGTGGCTCCTGCTGAATGGCACTCAGATTTAGGTCAAGCAGATCGCAGGCACAGATGGCGTGGTGTTTCCGAGGGCAGTATTGACGTAATCGTTGGTGCGCGATCAGCGCTCTTTCTGCCTTTTGACCGGTTAGGGATGATTGTTGTCGATGAGGAACATGATGGGTCGTTTAAGCAGTCTGACGGAGTGCTGTATAATGCTCGAGACATGGCAGTCGTCCGCGCTAAAATTGAAGGCTGTTCGGCCGTGTTGGCAAGTGCCACCCCGTCGTTGGAGAGCATAATAAATGTGAAGCGTGGAATGTATAGGCATCTTGTTCTACCGGAGCGACATGCGGGAGCATCCATGCCTAAAGTGCAAATGATAGATTTGCGTCTTTGCCCGCTGCCTCGCCAGAGTTGGCTCTCGCCTCCGCTTCAAGACGCATTAAAGGCTAATCTCAAAACAAATGAACAGTCGCTTCTTTTCCTCAATCGAAGAGGCTATGCTCCTCTAACCATATGCCGTGCATGCGGCTTTCGTCTCAACTGCCCAAATTGCACTGCATGGCTAGTGGAACATCGATTTGCCCGACGGTTAATCTGCCACCACTGTGGTTTTGAAATGCAAATGCCAGACTCCTGTCCTGATTGCGGAACTAAAGGTGTTATGGCTGCTTGCGGGCCCGGGGTGGAAAGGTTGCTTGAAGAAGTACTTAACCTGCTGCCTGATGCCCGAGTAGGACTAATGACAAGCGATACCATCCGCGGTCCTAGGTCGGCAGCAAAAATTGTCGAATCAGTACATAGGCGTGAAATTGATATATTGATCGGCACACAGCTTGTTGCAAAAGGGCACCATTTTCCTATGCTTACACTGGTGGGTGTTGTTGATGCAGACCTTGGATTAACCGGTGGAGACTTGCGCGCAGCAGAGAGGACCTACCAAATGCTTCATCAAGTATCGGGAAGAGCTGGTAGGGCCGAGTGCGCTGGACGTGTGCTGTTGCAAACATACCAACCTCAACATCCCGTAATGCGTGCCCTTGCTGACGGAGATAGAGACAGCTTCATCGCAGGGGAAACTGCACTTCGTAAGGAGGGTGTGTGGCCGCCCTTTGGCAAACTAGTGGCCCTGATTTTATCGGGCCATCAAGGCGACCAAGTAAAGGCTACGGCCTTTAATCTAGCTCGATCCGCACCCCATGATACCGCGATACGAGTTCTAGGTCCCGCACCGGCTCCACTAGCCTTGCTGAGGGGTAAACACAGGTGGAGACTACTTGTTAAAACTACTCGGTCAATAAATGTTCAAAATGTGCTGTCATCGTGGCTTTCTGAGGTAAAAATTCCGCATGCGGTGCGGCTCTACGTCGATATTGATCCGCAAAGCTTTCTTTGAATGCTAGAATCAGAGAACGCTCGTAAGGCGCGACTTGAGGACGCAGAGTCGCAGCTTGTCTCCGCCCTAGGCGTGTGTTAATTAACCGCTCAAAGGCAGGATATTGTTAAGTTAATAAAGTGATGTCTACGATTGTAGCAAATTTGCTACATGCGGGATTAACTGAAACCGAAGGGAAAATTCACTTGGCGGTGAAAACAGGTGAAACGGGTGTTGCGCCACGCTATGCATCGGCGTTATTTGAGTTGGCGGATGAATCTGGTCAATTAGATGAGGTTGCGCGTGATCTACGAGCCATCAATAACGCAATTACAGATGTGCAAGATTTGCAGCGTTTGGTTCGAAGCCCAGTAATTAGTCGGCGCGAGGCGGGTGCTGCCATGGGGGCGTTTTTGGAAAATGCTAAGGTTAGCGCATTAACTTGTAATTTTGTTGGGTTGGTGGCATCCAATCGCCGTTTGTTTGCCTTGCAAGCTATGATACGTGCTTATCTAGATAAACTATCTTCCCGGCGTGGTGAGGTGTCAGCAGAAGTGACAAGCGCTATAAAACTTACGAAAAAACAGACTGATTCTATTGCTTCTGAGCTAAAAGCCGCAGTCGGAGCAAAAGTTTCGGTAGATGTTCAAATCGATCCATCGTTAATTGGTGGGCTAATAGTTAAAGTGGGCAGCCGAATGATTGATTCTTCCATTAAAACAAAATTGTCAAAGTTGAAACTCGCGTTGAAAGGGGCAGCCTGATGGAAATTAAGGCAGCAGAAATATCTGCAATACTCAAGGAGCAAATCGCGAATTTTGGCGCTGACGCTGATGTCGCCGAGGTAGGTCAAGTAATTTCTGTCGGGGATGGTGTGGCGCGTGTCTATGGGCTTGATAATGTTCAGGCCGGGGAAATGGTTGAGTTCCCCGGTGGAATAAAGGGCATGGCGCTAAACTTGGAGCATGATAATGTTGGTGTGGTGATCTTTGGTGATGACCGCGATATTAAAGAGGGAGATACTGTCAAGCGGACTGGTGATATCGTCGACGTGCCGGTTGGAAAGGGTTTATTAGGTCGAGTTGTAAATGGTCTTGGAGAACCAATTGATGGGAAAGGCCCAATAGACAGCGATGAACGGAGTTTAGTCGAGGTTAAGGCGCCCGGCATTATCCCACGCCAATCAGTTCACGAACCGGTGCAGACTGGTTTGAAAGCTCTTGATGCATTAGTTCCAGTTGGACGGGGTCAGCGTGAATTAATAATTGGTGATCGTCAAACCGGAAAAACGGCGGTTGCCATAGATGCAATTATTAATCAAAAGCCGGCTAATGACGGTGATGATGAGTCAAAAAAATTATATTGCATTTACGTTGCTGTTGGGCAAAAGCGTTCCACTGTCGCGCAGGTAGTTAAAACTCTAGAAGACTATGGAGCGATGGAATATACAATTGTTGTTGCGGCATCTGCTTCAGAACCAGCCCCAATGCAATTCCTAGCGCCGTATGCTGGTTGTGCTATGGGCGAGTACTTCCGGAATAATGGTATGCATTCATTGATCATTTACGATGATCTTTCAAAACAAGCTACTGCCTATCGTCAGATGTCTCTTTTACTGCGGCGTCCGCCTGGGCGTGAAGCTTATCCTGGCGACGTTTTTTATCTGCATTCTCGATTGCTTGAACGTGCAGCAAAAATGAATGAAGAGTTGGGTAGTGGGTCACTTACAGCCCTTCCAGTAATTGAGACTCAGGCCAATGACGTGTCGGCCTATATTCCCACTAATGTAATATCAATTACGGATGGCCAGATCTTTCTTGAAACAGAGCTATTCTATAAGGGTATTCGGCCGGCAATTAATGTTGGCTTGTCAGTTAGCCGTGTAGGTTCTGCAGCTCAAATAAAAGCAATGAAACAAGTAGCTGGAACCATTAAGCTCGAACTTGCCCAATACCGGGAGATGGAAGCGTTTTCGCAGTTTGCATCAGACCTTGACGCCGCTACTCAGAGACTTTTAGCTCGAGGCGCTCGTTTGACGGAGCTATTGAAACAGCCTCAGTATTCGCCGTTACCGGTTGAGGAACAGGTTGTGTCTATTTTTTCAGGGGTTCGCGGGTTTTTAGACGATGTTCCTATTACTGATATTAACTCCTTTGAGCAGTCGCTTTTGACTTTAGTGCGAGATAAACATTCTGATGTATTAAATGCTATACGTAATGAGGGTGAAATCTCCGACAGCACAGAGAAAAAACTGATTGAAATCATAAAAGAGTTTGCCAAATCATCAATCTGGGCCCCTAAGGTTTGAGAAAGCTTATATAGCAAATGCCCAGTTTAAAAGACCTTCGCAACAGGATTACAAGCGTCAAGTCGACACAGCGCATAACCGCCGCGATGAAGATGGTAGCGGCTGCGAAATTAAGGCGTGCCCAAGAACATGCGTTGGCGGCGCGACCATATGCTGAGCGGATGGAGGATATGCTTCGTTCGCTTAGTGATAATTCAGGAGCTGGAGGTTCTCCGCTTCTTGTTGGAACGGGTTCAGATAAAACTCATCTCCTGGTGTTAATTTCAGCAGATCGGGGCCTTTGTGGAGGGTTCAACATCAGTCTAATGCGTGGGTTACGCAAGGCAATTAAACGTTTACAAGCCGAGGGTAAAACCGTTCAGCTTTTCATTATAGGTCGCAAAGGCGTTGGTCTTGTTAGGAGAGAATTCGCGGATTTGATAGTGGAGGTAGCAGAGGATATATCAAAACCCTCTCCCTCTTTTGAGGCTGCGTCTAAAATCGCTGACAGCCTTATACAAAGATTTAGCAACAACGAGTTCGATAGTTGCACTGTTTTTTACAATAAATTTGTATCTGCCTTGACCCAGATAGTAACACCGCAGCAATTGATACCGTTTTCACTCGCTGAGGACGGGGCTGAGTCGATTGTTACGGCGTCCAGTGCACACGAATTTGAGCCGTCAGAAGAACAAATACTTGATGAGCTTCTGCCGCGTAATATATCTATGCAGATTTTTAGAGCCATGTTGGAGAGTTTTGCATCTGAACAGGGCGCGCGGATGACTGCGATGGATAATGCCACTCGCAATGCAGGAGACATGATTAACAAGCTAACCCTGAACTATAACCGAAGTCGTCAGGCCCAAATTACCAAAGAGTTGATAGAGATCATCTCTGGTGCTGAGGCGCTTTAGAGCGATTATAAATTGATAGGAGTCGAAAATGGCGAATAATACAATCGGGAGCGTTTCCCAAGTGATGGGCGCTGTGGTCGACGTGCATTTCGACGGTGAACTACCACCAATTTTGAATGCATTGAAGTCGGAAAACCAAGGCAAAACCCTAGTTCTAGAGGTTGCACAGCACCTTGGTGAGAACACTGTACGCTGCATAGCTATGGATACGACAGAAGGTATGGTGCGTGGCCAAGAGGTTACTGACACTGGTGCCCCAATCTCCATGCCGGTCGGCCCAGAAACGCTTGGCCGCATTTTAAATGTGATTGGAGACCCTATCGATGAGCGGGGTCCGATTGGGAATAAGAAGACACTCCCAATACACCGCAGCGCACCTGATTTTGTAGACCAGTCAACTGAGACCGAACAATTGGTAACGGGTATTAAAGTTGTTGATTTGCTCACCCCCTATGCCAGAGGAGGTAAGATAGGGTTATTTGGCGGTGCGGGTGTTGGCAAGACGGTACTCATAATGGAGCTCATAAACAATATCGCTAAGGCACACGGGGGTTATTCTGTGTTCGCCGGAGTCGGAGAACGCACGCGTGAAGGGAATGATCTCTATCATGAGATGATAGAGTCCGGTGTGATAAATCCTGACGGAGAATCAAAAGCAGCGCTTGTTTATGGCCAGATGAATGAACCTCCTGGCGCTCGCGCTCGGATTGGCCTTTCAGGGCTTACAGTGGCTGAGTATTTCCGGGATGAAGAAGGGCAGGATGTTCTTTTCTTCGTAGATAATATCTTCCGGTTCACGCAAGCTGGATCAGAAGTATCTGCATTGTTGGGGCGCATTCCTTCTGCTGTCGGTTATCAGCCGACACTGGGCACTGATATGGGCGGCTTACAAGAACGCATAACCACCACCAAAAAGGGTTCGATTACGTCAGTGCAAGCGATATATGTGCCAGCCGATGATTTAACTGACCCTGCTCCGGCAACTGCATTTTCGCATCTCGATGCCACAACGGTCCTTAGCAGATCAATTGCGGAACTTGGAATTTATCCTGCGGTGGATCCACTTGATTCGACCAGTCGCATCCTTGATCCGAGGATAGTTGGTGATACCCATTATCAGACAGCGCGAGATGTGCAGGAGGTGCTGCAGACCTACAAATCACTGCAAGAAATCATTGCAATTTTGGGCATGGATGAATTGTCCGAGGATGACAAGCTTACGGTAGCTCGAGCGCGTAAAATTCAACGATTCCTCTCTCAGCCTTTTCATGTTGCTGAGGTCTTCACTGGGTCGCCCGGAAAGCTGGTTGATCTAGATGATACCATAAGTGGGTTTCGCGCTATCGTTGATGGTGAGTATGACGAACTTCCCGAGCAAGCCTTTTATTTAGTTGGCGGCATAGATGAGGCTATCGAGAAATCGAAGAAAATGGAGGCGGAGGCCGCGTAAATGGTAGAGGCATTAAAACTTGAGTTGGTCTCTCCGGAGAAGTTAATTTTGTCAGAAAATGTCGAGATGGCGGTGCTGCCAGGAGGTGAGGGAGATTTTGGAGTAATGCGGGGACATTCCCCCGTCATTTCGACTTTACGTCCTGGTGAAATAGTTGTTTTTGAAAAAAACAAAGTCAAAAGTCGTATCTTCGTAGGAGGCGGCTTCGTTGAGGTGAATGACCAAGTTTGTACTATTTTAGCTGAAGATGTCGAGAACGTTGATGATATCGACCGCGATGAGGCCCTAAAAATGCTCGGCGTCGTTGAGGAGGAAATGCGTGCCACAGAAAATCAATTGGTGCGTAATAGTGCAACTCGAAAACGAGACAGTTTAGTCGCCAAGTTGTCTGCAATTGATAATCCAGCCTATTCATGACTATTTTCTTACTGAGTTGTGGGGTAAAGGATCTGTCCCACAGGCATAGATTTTTTTAATTATAATTAAGCGATAAGGCTGAATAGTTGCCCAGGATCAAGAACTCCATGTCCCTTGGGTAATCTTGACAATCCTATGAGTGCAGCGTGATCTACAACTCCCACGCCGATAGGATCACCCTTGAAGCGGCCCTCGGGGTTAAAAATAAGATCACCATTAACTTTTTGTGCATCACTAATATTTCGATCCTTGTCTACAAAATTATTGCCTTCATCTTTTCGTTCCTTTGCTTCTTCAATTTTACGCTCTTGTATCTCTTGACGAGCACGAACAATCTTGGCGTCGGCTTCTGCTGCTACTGCCCGGTCAGCGCTTGATGGCTCTTGAGGAGCTAACGCGGCTCGTTTTACTGTCTGCATTTTGCGTATTGTTGCTTCTGGATTATTGGGAACAACAGACGTATCTATCCTGACTTCCCCGCCGACTGCGTACGATTTTCCATCTGGCCCACGAACGGTGCGATAAGTTGGTGAACTTGCGTAGTGTCCTCCCGCAATCTGATGAGCACGCTCATGTTCACGTACTTGTCTGTCGCGTGCTTTCAATGCTTCTACCTTCCGGCGTTCGGCATCTGTAAGGCCGTCCTTGCCTTCCGCATTAAAATCCACTTTATTTTTTAGGGCGGTAGCATATTCTCCTATTTGTTCTCCGTCTGGATCTTGAGCTTCCTGCGCAACCGCTAAACTGTCTTTGTCAAGTTTTGAAAATGAACCCCCAGAGAGTGTAGAACCCAAGCCATTCCGAGTATTAATTGATAGCTCCGCCCCTAATAAAGGTTTTTGGACTCGTATCTCACTACCATCTCTGATTCTAGCAAGCGGTGCCTTATTAAGCCCTACCGCTTGGGCCGTTGTAGGCCGCGCTGTTTCTACTTGCGGAACCATCGCTATCGAAACCCCTTATTTCTTAGCTTGGAAAATAGCTTCGTCGGTTATCAAACGCCTTCAGAAATTAGCATGGTCAGAACCATGTGAAATACCTACAACCGTAGTTATACATAAAATCCGTTTATCACAACAAAAACCAAACTACATCTATCGTGAAATACTATTTAATATAAATATTAGAAATTTGTCTAGGTGTAAGGTATAATTTTCAGTCAACCAATAGAGGCTGGAATATGCTTATCACACGCTCATAAACGTCTTTTTTAAAAGGGATAACGAGTTTTGGCAGCTGCTGAGCCTCAGCCCAGCGCCAATCCGAGAATTCAGGACTTCTCGTTTGAATATTTATATCGCTGTCAATGCCCAGAAAACGAAAGGCGCACCATTTCTGCTTTTGCCCACGATAACGGCCCTGCCACACTGTTTTTGAAATATTGTGTGGTAGATCGTACGAAAACCAATCAGGACATTCTGCTATTAATTCAAGACTATTGGTGCCAATTTCTTCATTTAGTTCCCGAAAAGCTGCCTCAACTGGTGTCTCCCCATCTTCGATGCCACCTTGGGGCATCTGCCAATGAGAGCTCTGTGTATCAATTCGTTTGGCAACGAAAACACGTTTGTGACTGTTAATCAACACCATACCAACGCAAGGTCGGTATGGACGAGGGTCATTTCTTTTATTTTTCATCATTTTTGCATTCGAAGGATGGCTGTTATAGGCGCTAATGCTAAACCACGATCCTCGACTTGGTCAGTCCATCGCTTTATCTCAATTATGCTCAAGGGGTATGGTCGGGCGATAGCAACTGCATAGCCTCGACTAGTTGCCAATTGTTCTGTCTGCATTAAACGAGCTCGTATACCTTGTTGGGTAAGAGTGTCATCAATAACATAATCCCGGGCAACGGATGGCGTCTCCAGTCTCTCCGCGATACTAGCTGCTGAACTTAGAGGATTTTCGCGAACGTCTAGTAGCATTAATCCGCGCGTCTTTAGCTCTTTAATGACAGGCCGTAACTTGGCTGGTTTAGTCGTGAATTTGCTGCCCATGAAAGTACTAACGCCCACATAGCCGGTAAGACGGCTCAAAACCCAACGTAAACGGTAGTTGTTTTGATCCTCTGGGAGAGTTGTTAAAAGTGTATAAGGACCGGGGTCATTCTTGGGGTATTCGAATGGTTCCAATGGCAAATCCACTAAAACTTCGTGACCAGCTGCTCTGCTGGCGCTTATCCAATCCTTGAGACCTCTTGAGTAGGGTGCAAAGGTAAGTGAAATGGGCCTAGGTATTTCTTTTAGCACTGTTTTGGTAGCTATTGCTGAAACTCCCAATCCTACGAACACAATTGCAACGCGAGGTCGCGTATCGGTTTGGTCAAATGGACGGCTGTAAACCTGCCACGGCTTTCTACCACCTTCGCCAATAATGGGCAGTGGCCCAAGGGCATTACTCTCAATTAGACCTGGGTCGGGGTGGGATCGAAGTTCTAGTGCTGGCTTTTTGGCGGGAATGCGGGCGATTGGCTCAAGTGTTTGCGCCAGCTTTGGCGGGTCATTCAATTTAATGCTAGGACTCTGGAGCTTGAGTTTAGGAGTCTCCGACTCATTTTTACCATTCACGGGAATGGGTTGGTCAGATACGTCTGACCTATTCGAGAGTTTTATCACGGCACGGGGCTGTTTTATATGTACCTCTTTCCCTAGGTTTTCGTTTTCTGAGAAAAACCATATGTGAACAGAACTAATTACAACGGCTACGCCGCTGATAAGCAAAAATAGGGGGGACCTGTAAAGTGGTTTTTTAGGCTGTGGCAGGCCAAATATTTCTGCCATTTCTTGTTCGGCATCTTGACTTGATCTGAATTTAAATATGCCGAGTTCAAGCTTGGGTATACGAAATCTCTTCCTATCGGCAGACCCTCCTTCGTCTGGACCGTTTTCAACTTCAGATTTACGTTTAAATAGGTTGAGACGCAGCGGCAGAGTTTTAAGTGTATTAATCAAACTCAATTATTTATCCCCACTCGGGTTTGCTTCAATAATGATAAACTGCGCAAAAGATCTAGAGCACGTGACAGCTGATAATCCTGAATTTTTGGCGTACCTCTTGTTGGGGTGTGTTTTTCCCCTGAAGCACCCGGTCCCTCTATCTGCTTATTTCCTGATCCTTCAAGCGATTTTTTATCTTTTGATTTCTGTCTGTCTTTCTCACTCTTGTTTTTCTTCTCGCCTTCGGATTCATTTCTAAGAGAGTTTCGAAGAGATGCTTCACTCCGAATATTCGGACGTTTGATAATCGCAGGTTTTGCCTGTTGAACGATAATGTCTGGACTTATTCCCTTGGCTTGAATTGATTGGCCGCTAGGAGTGTAGTAGCGTTGGGTGGTCATTTTGATTGCTCCATTCTGGCCTAATGGGATAATGGTCTGAACAGAACCCTTTCCGAAGGACTTAGTCCCTAGAATAATTGCTCGCCGATGATCTTGTAAGGCGCCTGCCACAATTTCAGATGCTGACGCGGATCCGCCGTTTATGAGTACTACCAGCGGCGAGCCTCCGGTATCGTCTCCATCCTTAGCTTGGAAACGTTGAGCTGACTTTATATCACGACCGCGCGTCGATACGATTTCACCTTGATTCAGAAAAACGTCACTGACACTTACAGCTTGCTCCAAAAGCCCCCCCGGATTATTACGCAGGTCTAGAACATACCCTTTAATGTTTGCACCAATAGTGCTTTTAAGCTTCTTTACGGCGTTCTTTATTCCGCGTGTAGTTTGTTCGGTGAAATTAGTAACACGTATATACCCTACCTTACCTTCTGCGCGGGACCGAACTGATTGGATTCGAATGCGAGCACGAGTAATTTTCACATCAAAAGGTTTCTTTGTGTTGCGTCTTATTGTTATTTTGATGTCGGTGTTGACGCGGCCGCGCATTTTCTCGACTGCTTGCGACAAAGAAAGGCCGCGGACAGGCGTGCCGTCGATATGTGAAATGAGGTCGCCGGCTTTGAGGCCGGCCCTAAATGCTGGTGTATCGTCGATTGGCGAGACAATTTTTATCATATCCGTATCTTGGTCTAAGGTCACTTCGATTCCTAGTCCGCCAAATTCACCACGTGTCTGAACCTTCATTTCTTTAAATTTTTTTCTATTAAGAAAATTAGAGTGTGGGTCCAAGTGCCCAAGCATTCCCTCAATTGCAGCCTCAATTAGATCTTCGTCAGATATTTCTTCAACGTAGTCATTACGTACTCGTTCAAAAACGTTCCCAAATAACTCTAACAATTGGTATGTGTCAGTTTTGTTCTTTAAGCTTGTGGTCAATGCAGGTGTAGAAAAGGACATTAAGGCGCTGAAAATTATAAAAAACCGTCCGAAAGTGAGGCATCCCTTTGCAACCTTTGTTTTTATTTCCTTTATCACTGTCATTCCTTTCAAGCAGTCGGAGAGAACATAAATGTAAGTCAAGCTGAAGCTATTTTCTTTCATACATAATAGCCTAGCCTTAGCCGCGGCGGCGAACGGTTTTATATGTTACCCAAGGTAACGGGTTTACTGGTCTCCCACGTCGCCGCAGTTCGAGGTACAGCATTGCTTTCTTCCCTGATGTGCCAGCCATTGCGCCGATTGGCTCTCCAGCCAATAACCACTGTCCTAGCGAGCTATCGAGCCTTCCAAGACCAGCCAAAAGAGTGTGATAGCCACCCCGATGTTCTATTATTATTATTTTTCCATAACCACGAAATGGTCCAGAAAATGCGACTCTGCCGTCAAAAGGAGCTATGACCTGTGCTCCAGCGCGAGCAGCTATCGTGAGTCCTTTTGCGGTGTTCCCGCGCCCTGAGGGCTGCCCATAAGATTTTACGATAACACCGCGCGCAGGCAATCGAACGCCACCACTTGCCGGGAAAATACGAATGGCATTGGGGTATTTATTTTTGCGAGCTTTTGGCTTTGGAGGGAGTCTTCTATCCGTCGCCCCGTTTTTTTGCAAAGTGTTAAAGAGGTCCCGCAGAGACTGCGCCTGCGCTGTTAGTTGTGCAACGCGTCGCGCGATCCGTGCCTTCTCCACATCGGTAAGGCGGCGAAGGGAGGCTTTGCGGGAAACTAAAATACGCATCTTTTGGCGCTCATTTTCTAGTGCTTGTGTTGCTGTGGCCATCTTTTCAAACTGTGCTAACATCGCGGTTTGTAACGTATCTAATTCCTTTACCTCTTTCTGCAGATTTCGTGCTCGCGAATGTATCCGAGGCACAGCAGCGCGCAAAAGTGTAGCGCTGCGCACAACGTTGATCGGTTTCCCCGGAGCAAGAAATAATGCTTCGGGTGGATTACGAGAAAGTCGTTCAATCGCAGCGAGCGTGCCTTGCATTTGTTTGTGGCTGAGTTTGAGTTTTTCACGCCTTGCGGTTACATCTTTTTGCAAAAACTGTAATTTTTCTTCGATGCGTGTCATATGTGCTTCTTGGGCTTGAACAGCATCGGCAGTAGAAATCATTTGATTCCTGAGGCTTGCCATTTCAGCATCGATTATCTTGGACCGCTGTTCAAGTTTGCGTTGACGAACTTGGTCGGATGCGATCTCTCCTTCGATTTCTTTCAGGACACGCGATTCTTGGGCCCATGCGCATGAAGCCTCCATAGTTGCTGCAAAACAAACTATAGCAGCTATCACTAGCAGAGTAATTTGGCTTTTAGCCTGAGGTTTCATGGGCGCCAGTCGATCGCAAAAGGGATTTTCCGGACATTTCTGAGGGAATTTCAAGACCCATTAACTCCAACATAGTCGGTGCTATGTCGGCGAGTTTCCCATTTTCGAGCCGTACTTCGTTTAAATTATCTCCAACAAGTAGGCAGCGAACGGGATTGCACGTATGCGCTGTATGTGGTTCACCAGTTTCACTGTCTAGCATGGTTTCGACGTTACCGTGATCTGCGGTAACCACCAATACTCCACCAGCTTTTTTAACGGCCTCCTCCACCCTTTCCACACAAACATCTACGGCTTCAACTGCGCTTATTGCTGCCTTTAAAATACCAGTATGTCCCACCATATCAGTATTGGCGTAATTGACTAGTATGAAGTCATATTTACCATCCTGTATTGCTGCTACTAATTTATCAGTGACTTCAGTTGCTGACATTTCCGGTTTTAAATCATAGGTTGCTACTTTTGGGGAGGGCACAAGGATACGATCCTCTCCGTCGAAGGGTGCTTCCTGACCTCCATTAAAAAAAAATGTAACATGCGCATATTTTTCTGTTTCCGCTATGCGAAGCTGCTTCAATTTTGCGGTTGCCACAATTTCTCCCATTACTTTCTTGAGGGTCTGAGGAGGAAAAAGTGTTTTCTGATATGCTTGCAATGTCTGTGAGTAGTCAACCATACCGACAGCTTGGGTTAATGAGACGATACGGCTTCTTCTAAATCCATCGAATTTATCATCGAGCAGGGCCGACAAAATCTCGCGCGCTCTGTCTGCGCGAAAATTTGCCATCAAAAAACTATCACCATCGTTGATTCCGTTATAATTGCCAATTGCAACAGGTTGCAAGAACTCATCAGTAATACCTTTAAGGTAGGATTTTTCAATTGCAGCTAAGGGGTCGACAGCACGTTCGCCAGCGCCATCTGCTAGCAGAGTGTAGGCCTTATTCACGCGGTCCCAGCGTTTATCTCTATCCATCGCGAAGTAACGGCCACATAAAGTGCCAATTGTTACCTCTGGCAACTGTTCAAGCAAATCTGTGAGATAATCCTTTGCACTTTTTGGTGGAGTATCTCTACCGTCAAGGAAAGGGTGAAGCGTGATTTGCGCACCTTTTGACAGGAGAACTTTTGCCAACGCTATTATATGTTTTTGGTGTGAATGCACTCCACCGGGGCCCAAAAGGCCGGCTAGGTGAATACGCCCCCCCGCTATCTTTGTTTTCTCAGCTAAATCAGATAAAATTTTATGATCATGTAAAGAGCCATCATCTATCGCCTGATCAATCCGCGGCAGGTCCTGTGTGACCACACGGCCTGCCCCGAGATTCATGTGCCCTACTTCCGAGTTTCCCATCTGACCGGGAGGTAACCCGACATATTGCTCTGAGGCTTGAAGCTGACTACCTTTCACAGTTTTGTTGAGCCTATCCCACACCGGTGTTTTTGCTAATGCTACCGCATTGTTTTGAGTCTCATTGCGCTCACCCCATCCGTCTAAAATGCATAGCACCACCGGTCTAGATTGAGATTTATTATTCATGCTGTTTTACTCTTGAATGTAATGGATATTATTTAGGTTAAGACTACCTGCTTTCAAATTTCGAGCAACGAATTTTAGTCATCCCCTTTTATGGTATGGATGTCCTTTAAGAATAGTCTCCGCTCGATACAACTGTTCAGCAAGTAATGGGCGTACCAGAAGATGAGGCCAAGTAGCAGCGCCAAGAGACAGTAAAAGATCTGCTCGTTGACGGAGTGCATCAGTGACCCCATCTGGCCCACCGATTAAAAAAGCGACAGTGGAACGGCCATCGGTTTGCCATGCTCCCATTGTTTTTGCTAAGGAAACACTTGAAAGATTTGTGCCTCCCTCATCCAGCACCACCACAACAGCCGCTTTAGGAATTATTCCTACTAAAAGGCGTTCCTCGACTTTTTTACGCGCCGGCATCGATAATCTTTGTTTGGATTCACATTCTCTAAGTTCGATTGGCCAGCGTAAGCGTTTTACGTAGTTTTGGTATAGATCATATTCAGGGCCATTTCGAAAGCGACCTATTGCAGCTATTAGAATACGCATAGTCGACTTAGTGCGTTAGGATGCTATCGCTGGGGCTTGGAGCGTTTTTGCTAGACGTGCTTTGATCATCAAAAGTGTGATCCCATAGACGTTCGAGCCTGTAAAAGTCTCTGACCTCAGGTCGAAAAAGATGCACTATAATGTCCCCGGCATCCACCAATACCCAATCACAGTGCTGGTCGCCCTCGACCTGTATTCGTTTGAGGCCAGCGCCCCTAAGGTCTTCGCGTAAATGTTCAGTCAGCGCGTTAACGTGACGGCTGGAGGTACCAGACGCGATAATCATATAGTCAGCTAGGCTTGTTTTTCCCTCAACATTAATCGTAACTAGATCGGTTGCCTTGTTATTTTCAAGAGAACTATGAATGATTTCAAGTAGGTGGTTACAGTCGCGAGGTCGCTTAATTACTTTGTTTATGGTATCTATCCTCCTATTCGCTTTTTGGGTCGCTATGTTTGGTCAAGTCTGTGTCGAATTGATGCCTAACTAGAGTATCCTGTTTATTTAATTTATGGGATTTGGACTTTTGGTTTTGAATGCTCCTGATCTCTGTTGATGAGGTTGGGTCCGCTGGGGTGTGCATAAACATCCACGCAGGTGGCGCCGTATCTATCAAACACCGTGCATATTTCTCCCTAAGCTGAGATCTCCGAAATCGCTCTGCTGCTAACCCGGCCAATGCTTGATGACAATATGATGGACGATTGAAAACCGCAATGGGGATTGAGTCGAAAATTTTGGACCAGTTCTGCCAGAGTGGCATTTGTGTTAGATTATCAGCTCCAAGAAGCCACACAAATCTGCGTTTAGGGAATTTTCGTTTCAACCTTCTGATGGTGTCAATTGAATATTGACAACCAAGCTTGCGTTCCAGATCAGTGACCCATATGCGAGGGTGGTTGGCGAAGTTGCTGGCATAGTTCAATCGTTCTTCGAGCTCAGCCAAATTATTGCATCTTTTTAACGGGTTTTGAGGAGTGACTAACCACCACACCGCATCTAACCGTAGTCTTTTAATCGCCTCGGTACTGATTAAACGATGACCACGATGAGCTGGATTAAAGGAGCCTCCTAACAAACCAACTCTACGACCGGGAAAAGGAAAACGATAGTTTTTCAAGACAGAAAGCCCCTCTTTCCAACAATAACGATACCTTAGCTCACAATTCCTACTGTCTCGGGCCCGCTGTCATGAAGTACAGCATTAATTCCAAACGATTTGAGCCGCTGGTGAGAAGAAAGTATTGTGGTGCATTCTACTAACCTGTCATTGTATTTATTTGCGGGAACAGACATCTCACATACAAAAGGCGAAGATGCAGCTAGTAAATAGAACTTATGCTCTAGTTTGACCATTACCTCGAACATGATATTTGTAGCTGGTGAGCTGATCTGCCCCTACAGGTCCTCGGGCGTGCAACTTCCCCGTTGCAATTCCAATCTCAGCCCCCATTCCAAATTCACCGCCATCTGCAAATTGCGTGGATGCATTATGCATTACAATCCCGCTATCAACACCGTTAAGAAAATGAGTTGCCACATCATTATTATTCGTGAGTATGGCCTCAGTATGGCTTGAGCCATACTGATTTATGTGATTGATCGCTTCGTCCACTCCCTCAACTATTTTTACCGAAATGATTTTGTCCAAGTACTCCGTACTCCAATCCTGCTCACTCGCATATTCTATGCGAGGCTCAATTTTACGGCATTCGCGATCGCCGCGTAGTGTGCACCCACCACTCAATAGATTATCTGTTAATTTAGGTAATATCTTTTTAACTACGGCACGATCAATTAAAAGTGATTCTGCTGCACCACAAATTCCTGGTCGACGCAACTTAGCATTGACAGTTACTTGGAGTGCCATTTCTATCTCCGCATCAGTATGTATATACACATGGCAATTACCAATAAGATGGGCAAGCGTTGGCACCTTTGACTCCGTGATGACACGTTCCGTAAGTGATTGGCCTCCACGTGGAATGATTACATCGATGCAACCAACTGCCTTAAGCATTTCTCCAACGGCTGCACGATCCCGGGTTGGGATTAGTTGTACAGCATTTGCTGGTAAACCAGCAGCCGTAAGACCTTTTCGCAAACACGATGCTATTTTTTTTGAGGAATATAGACTTTCAGATCCGCCTCTCAAAATTGCTGCATTTCCCGATTTAAGGCAAAGACCACCTGCATCTGCAGTCACGTTAGGGCGGCTCTCGTAAATGATGCCTATGACGCCTAGTGGAACGCTAACGCGTGATATTTCTAACCCATTTGGCCTGTGCCAGTTGCCCAAGACCCTTCCCAGAGGGTCAGGCAGCTCAGCTACACTTTCCAAGCCGTTTGCTATGGCTTCAATCCTAGTATCATCAAGCATGAGCCTATCGAGCATGGCACCATTAACGCCCTTTTTTTTGGCGAAGGTCATGTCGGTGACATTTGCAGTTTTTATCGCAAGATTATTTGCACGAATGGCATCAGCAGCATGGACAAGTGCATTATTTCGGGCAATAGAAGAAGCCAATGCCAGCTCGCGTGTTGCTGTTCGCGCTGACGCAGCGATAGTGCGCACACACGCGGCTATATCTTTAAAATTCTCGGTCTTCTCGCTCATTTATTGTTCATTCACTCCTCTTTGAGGTTGATCGCTTTACCGCTAGATTATCACGATGCACCACTTCATCACATCCCCGGTAGCCAAGGATGGTTTCTATCGAACCGCTCTTGTGGCCTTTTATTTTTTTTGCCTCGGAAGCTGAATATGCGCTTAAACCGCGCGCTATCTCATGGCCAGTACTGTTACGTAATAAAACTGCATCCCCTCGGGCAAAATTTCCGGTGATACGGGTTATACCTGCGGGCAGAAGGCTTTTTCCTTTGCTCAGAGCTTCGGCGGCCCCGTTGTCAACAGTGATTTCACCGTTCGTCTTCACCATACCCGCAATCCACTTTTTGCGTGCTTTTCGTGGTGAGGAATTGGCATTGAACCAAGTCGCCCGTCCGCCGCGCATTAACATTGATAAGGGTTCAATACATTTTCCATCGGTTATCACCATATCACAACCACCATCCATAGCGATGCTGGCTGCGTCGAGTTTCGTAATCATGCCGCCAGACGAATAACCAGTTGGAGCATTTCCAGCCATGGCTTTTATATCTTCGGTAATTTCATTGACTTCGGCAATATGTAATGCGCGTGGGTTTTGTCTTGGATCAGAGTCATAAAGCCCATCAATATCGGAAAGTAATATAAGACAATCTGAGCTAGTCATAGCGGCAACTCGTGCAGCAAGGCGGTCATTATCGCCAAAACGAATTTCGCTTGTCGCTACTGTATCATTTTCATTTATTACCGGCACAACTCCTAATTTAAGAAGCTGGTTGAGTGTATTTCGAGCATTTAAGTGTTTTCTTCGATGTTCAGTGTCTTCCAGTGTCAGTAGAATTTGTGCGATGTTTAAATTATGGCGCTCAAGTATATGCTGGTAAGCATGCGCAAGCAGTATTTGGCCGACCGCAGCAGCGGCCTGGCTTTCTTCAAGACGAAGGTTGCGTGTACTTAATAAGCCCGATTTTCCTCTCCCGAGTGCTATAGCACCCGACGAAACAATCATGACTTCTTGCCCACGGGCTCGCAAGTGAGACAGATCACAGGCAAGGCCATCAAGCCAATCTTCTCGGATCTCGCCTCTTTCATTGTCGACCAATAATGACGAGCCGATTTTGATTACGATGCGTTTGGCATTAATCAACTGATATTTCATGGTGTCCACCCGGTCGTCTTCTCTACTTCTATTTCTTCTGCCATTTTATTGTCGGATAGAGGGATGTGACGGAGCAATGAACGCAAAGCAGACTTTACTCCTTTGCCTGAGACACTGGAGAATACGAGAGCTTCTTTGCCGGCGGCCATGCTCAAAAGCCGTTGCTTTTCCGCTATTACTTGTGCGTTGAGTGCATCAATCTTTGTAAGCGCAACTAATTCGTGTTTTTCATGGAGCCCATTACCATAGGTCTTTAGCTCAACCCGCACAGTTTCGTACGCATTAGCCACATCGTCAGTAGTTCCATCTACTAGATGCAATAAAACGCCGCATCGTTCAACATGACCAAGGAACTTATCACCAAGACCAAGGCCTTTACTGGCACCTTTGATAAGTCCAGGAATGTCAGCCACCACAAACTCTCTTTCGTCTGTATGGACTACACCAAGCTGAGGATGAAGAGTGGTAAAAGGGTAATCTGCTATTCGTGGTTTCGCCCGAGTGACGGATGCGAGAAATGTTGATTTTCCTGCATTAGGAAGGCCAACTAGACCTGCGTCCGCAAACAATTTGAGGCGTAGCCAAATCCACATTTCGTTATTTTCGGCCCCGGGTTCTGCACGACGAGGAGCTCGGTTTGTAGAGGACTTATAGTGTAAGTTACCATGTCCGCCTGTACCTCCGGATAAAATAGTTACTTCTTGTCCGTGTTCGACAATATCAGCGATAAGAGCCCTGCTTTCTGCTTCAAGGATTTGGGTGCCCAATGGTACATCGATATAAATAGGACTCCCATCAGCTCCAAATCGTTGTCTCCCCATGCCGTGTTTACCAGACTGGGCGCGAAAATGCTGTTGGTAGCGGTAGTCTATCAGTGTGTTGAGATCCGGTTTGGCGCGCACAATGACATCTCCACCTCTTCCTCCATCGCCGCCATCAGGACCGCCACGGGGAATATTGCGTTCGCGACGGAAAGACACGCAGCCTGCACCACCTTTGCCGCTAGCCACAAAAATTTTTGCCTCGTCAAGAAACTTCATCGTTTGTTTCCTGTTGATCAGATGTGTGTGAAATTAAGCACACATTAAAAAAGGGGAATGGCAAGCCATCCCCCGTCCAGCCATTATAAGGTGCTGGACGTTTTTACCCGGTGGGCTCTACGTGTACGGTTGTTCGTACTCGCGTTTTATGGAACTTGACCGTGCCCTCTGCCGTTGCAAACAAAGTATGGTCTTTCCCTAACCCAACATTATGTCCTGGATGCACTTTAGTGCCGCGTTGCCGTATGATGATGTTTCCTGGAATGACGGTTTCTCCACCATACTTTTTTACACCCAGCCTACGTCCCTCAGAATCGCGACCATTTCTTGAGCTTCCACCCGCTTTTTTATGCGCCATTTGCAATTATTCCTTGATTATATCGCCGCTTTCAGGTCTTTTTGCGGCTGATTTTTTGTTTGAACTGGTCTTTTTTGTTGTGGTTTTCTTTTTCTTATCTGTAACTTTTCCCTCAGGCTTGTCTTTTGAGAGAGCCTTTTTTTTCGGGGGTAAGTCTTTTTTATCTTTAGTCATGATATTTGTTATTTTGACCAAAGTCACGTGCTGCCGATGACCCTTCAGACGGCGATATCCTTGGCGTCGCTTGCGCTTGAAAACTAGTATCTTATCTTCACGACCTTGCTCCATGACTGTTCCAGAAACACTTGCACCCTCCACTAAGGGTGTACCAAAAGTGCTGGATGTAGAATCACCAACCATCAGAACGTTATCAAAAGCTATCTTACTGCCAGTCTTCGCATCCAGCTTTTCAACCTGAACTACGTCCTCTTCGGCAACTTTGTATTGTTTTCCACCGGTTTTGATTACTGCAAACATTTTTTTATCTTCATTCATGAGTGTGACCTATATTTAAAGAGGCACCTCACCTCTGTAGTAACGCGCGACTATACGCCGCAAACTGTTCAAGTCAACGATTTTGGAGGAATTTCTCGCATCCACAACACAATTTTCTGCGTATAGTTTTATATGAAGATGGTAATAAAGGTTCTGGTCGGGGCCGCCGTGACTGCGTTTGGCATAAGCGCATGCTCACCTTTTGGCATGATAAATTTTTTGGCAAATAGTGAGGATGTAAGTGTTAGCACTGCAATTTCATATGGATCCCATGAAAAACAGCGGTTGGATATTTACCGTCCAGTTCGGATGAAAGGGTCGTTGCCGACCATTTTATTTTTTTACGGAGGCAGTTGGAAGCGGGGCAGTAGAGAAAACTATGCGTTCGTGGGGCACGCTCTCGCACAGCGAGGTTTCGTTGTGGTGATATCCGATTACAGGTTGTATCCCGAAGTTAAATTTCCAATATTTGTCCACGATGGTGCGCAGGCTATTGCATGGGTTACAGAAAACATAGGAAAATATGGAGGGCTAAATAAAAATATTCATTTGATGGGGCACTCCGCCGGTGCCCACATAGCTGCATTACTCGTTCTTGACGAAGAGTATCTCAGGAAATTTAATTTAGGTAAGGATACCCTTGGGCGTTGGGTTGGTTTGTCGGGTCCATATGCATTCTACCCTTCAAAGGTTCATTCGGTGAAAGATGTGTTTGAGGGGGTTGCAGAGAACTTAACACGTCCTGTAGTGAGGGTGGGGCGTGGTGCTCCAGATGCTTTACTCATCCACGGGAGCCACGACACTGCTGTCTCGCCAGAAAACAGTGTAGCTTTGGCCCATAGAATGAACGAGCTAGGCAATAGGGCATTTGCAGTTATTTATGAGGGTGTTGGACACGGGCTTACCGTTGGTTCACTTACTTTCCCTTTTACAGGTATGGCATCAACACTTAACGATGCAGTATCTTTCCTAAAGACCGGCAAGTATCCTAGAGTTCGTGGGAAAAATGGAGGTATCAGCAAATGACACGCAATCGAACTAGCACTTAGGTTAAGTTACAAATTTAATGATGCAACGCTTTTTTCATAAAAGAAAAAATTGAGCTTTTTAGGATGAACAATGCACGCTAACGAAAATACTGCACATCCTCTCCGTATTTCAATAACCTTGGATTATCTAATCTCTGTTGATGGGAAAAGTGATCCAAAACAAGAGTTGGAGAGAGATATTTTATTTAGGCTTAACTATGACAAAGATGAAATTCCTGTTGGTAGCCAGACTTTTGACATAATCGCACGCGACTTAGAAGCCACGTTGCCTAATGATATATGCCTGAACCGAATAGGAGGAACATTAAGCCTGAATCGGGCTATCGTTAAACATTTCTAACGAACCATAACTCTTGCCAGTTAGCGAAACACACCGTCGAGTTTCTAGATGCTAACAGATATAAATATCGCTGTCATTAGAGCAACAACTTTCATAGTCGGTTCAACTAACCATGCCTTCCTGATGACCGTATCGCCGTGTAGAGACGCTTGGCAATGAACCCTTGATTCTCTTTATATATACGATTGCCATCCCCATCATACTCCCAAACCCGTTTGTCTGGATCGGGATCGAGGGCGTTCAAATCAACCGAAGTATTTCCATTATCGTTTGTTATCGCCATTAGATACTCCTGAGCTTGAAGATGGCTGGATGCGCCGGCCGTAAGGACTAATTGCAGCTTTCATGTTTTGTCGAAAGGTGAAAGGCATTGGCGCACCCACCTAAAAATTCTTGGCGTTCTATTTTGTAGCCTCTGACGTATCATTTTCCGTTTTTTGGTTCCATCAGTTCAATTTTATTGCCAAAAGGATCTTCTATATAAAGGCTGGAAGTCCCGTCCCTGTGGTCCACAAGGGAACCAAAGTCTCCTGCTCCTGACCATTCAAAGGCAAGGTGCGGGGGATGCTCTTCCGGAATGACTAAAGCAATGCGGGTGTCGCCAATCGATAAAAGAGCCCACGTTTCATCTTGGTATAGAACATGTGCCGACAAAGTACGGGTATACCACTGTATCCCAACAGCGACATTGTCAACTGAAACTGCGGCGTGGTGAAAAGTTCGAACGTTTTCCATATTTGAAATACATTTATAACTTTGTTTTGGATCACCACTATTCCTGATCTTTTGTGATCGTTGCATTTTGAGAAAAACACAAACCTGAAATAAAGGCTTGCTCTCTTATTAAGTGCATCCCTTCTGTGGAGGCGTTTAAGCAGATAAGAACCGAGATCTGGCCCTGCCCTGTTTGGGTATAACTGTTAATCAGCAGCAACCAGAGGCGTCGGACCGCCGCTCAAATCTTGACAGTTTTCGGTACAAACTGCAGTGTTTAGGGAATATCACTCTCAGCGCAGGTAATTGGTCTGGGAACATATTATAAATATTCAAAATGATCACGTTAACCCGATATTGGTGCGAAGCTGGAATGGAAAAATAATCTGCGGAGAGGTGACAGAGTGGTTGAATGTGCCGGTCTCGAAAACCGGTGTGGGGGTAACCTCACCGAGGGTTCGAATCCCTCTCTCTCCGCCATTTTTGTATGTATCCTACTGAGTTAGTGTGCAATTAGGATAAAAAACAATTAAAAAAGGCCCAGATTAAAGTGGTGAAATCAGGTTTCTCATTCTCTCTCCCAACCCTGGGATTTTGATCCATCTTAACACTGGCCTTTTTAGGGTATTTTTAGGGTATGATGACACACCGAAGGAACGTGGCGCGGCACTTTAGGACTGCGAGATCTGCTAATTAGTTTATTATGAATAGTTTTTTAATCTTTCGGAGTGCCTGGCATGAATACAATGGAAATTCCGCCCCTTAGTGGTTTGAAAGTGATTGATGCGGCTACCGTAATAGCGGGCCCTACGCTTGCGATGCATCTGGCTGATTTTGGCGCCGAGGTGTTGAAAATTGAGCACCCACGTGGTGATGTCCTCCGCGAAACAGGTTATCAGAAAAAAGGGGTAGGACTTTGGTTTAAAATGGCTAACCGCAATAAACGCTGTATTACTCTGAATTTCTCGAAATCTCGTGGTCAGGAATTGTTCAAAAAATTGATTGCTGATGCTGACGTGTTAGTCGAAAATTTCCGCACGGGAACGATGGAAAAATGGGGGCTGGGATATGAGGATTTGAGCCGGATAAACCCCAAACTTGTGATGGTTAGGCTCACTGGTTTTGGACAAACTGGACCATACAGAAAGAGGCCTGGTTTTGGCACCATAGCAGAGGTGTTCAGCGGTTTTGCAAATATCACAGGTGAGCCTAGTGGCCCGCCAACATTACCAAATTTTGGGCTCGCAGATGGTATTGCCGCATCTTACGGCGCTTCGGCAGTGATGTATGCGCTTTACCATCGTGATGTTCATGGGGGCGAGGGGCAATTCATAGATCTATCGATTTATGAGCCAATGTTTCAGGTTCTGGGTCCTCAGCCATTACAATATGATCAGTTGGGTATTGTGCAGCAGCGCATGGGTAATCGCTCAAAGAATAACGCACCCCGTAACACTTATCAGACAAAAGACAGCCATTGGGTAGCAATTTCGACAAACTCGCCTGCAATCGTAAAACGGGTGCTGACACTCTGTGGTGGAGAAAAAGTAGCAGATGATCCCCGGTTTGCGACGCCACAGGGAAGGGTCGAGAATATCGACGAAGTTGATGAGATTGTTGCTAGCTGGATTAGGGAGCGCAATCTTGACGAAGTTTTAGAAAAATTCGAAAACGCTGAGGCTGCTATTGGGCCCGCATACAATATTGCACAAATTTTTGAGGACCCTCAATATAAAGCTCGGAACGATATTGTCACTGTTCCAGATGACGAATTGGGGCCTATTCGGATGGCTAATGCCTTTCCGTTTTTATCGAAGACACCAGCCAAAATACGACATTCGGGTCCGCCTTTGGGTCAGCATAATCAAGAGGTGTTTTGTGATGAGCTTGGCTTAGATCAAGCGGAAATGCAGGAACTGAAAAAAAATGAAATAATATAGAATTGGATTAACACGGCGACATAGGTCAAAAAAAGTTTCTTCGATTTTGGGCATAGATTTCTCCGTGAGTAGTAGCTATTTCGATGGTGCTGGAATAGCTGGCTGCTGGTTTAAAAATCCGAGAACAGTTTTATCCAGGCTCAGGTATTACTTCGCAGGCAACGCTGATACGCCGCTCAGATACTTCTGTTGGTACGGTCTGATGGAACATATATCCCGGGAATAAAATAAATTTCTCAACCTCCGGTTGTATGAAAAAAGTTTTAGGGTTTAGGTGAATAGGAAAGTCATGGGGAGGTGTGCCAAACTCAATCCACCCCTCTTTATCTTTCCCATTGTTAACTACTGCCGGTAACTGCAAGTAATAAACACCGTTAAGCTAGGCAGGTTTGTGTGCATGACTAATCTGACGGCCCGCGCCATCTAGTATAACTGCCCAAGCACGCCGCCACCAGTCTTTGGGTGCGCCCAATATGAATGGATGAGATGGATCCTTTGGCATTTTAGTCATATATTTTCACAGCCGTTTCCGAAACAGTGCGGTAAGAGCTGAATGGCCCCATAGGTGTCTCAAACAGTTCTCCCGAGTGGTAGCCATCTCGCGTTTCATAAGCGTCAGCGATGGGTGCGCTAAGATATGGTTGGCTAGCGCTGTGTTGAAGTCATCTTTGGTCTTGAATTTTTCTGGAGGATGGACACGTGTTTTTTGCACTAGGTTTTGAAAATCAACAAGTCGGCGCACCTCTCTCTCTCGTCGCCCAGGGCTTCTAAAACTAGAGAGTGAATAACTAAGACATGCGTGTCTCCCGGGCATTTCTTTAGATGTTCATCTGAAATTTTTTGAGCAGCAAGGGTTCGCCCCTGTGCAAGTAAACATTGTGCTAGCGCTGCGACGTCCACACTAGTTGGATGATACTCCATAGCGTTATGAAACTTGGCGGCCGATTCTTCATAGCGTTCTACCTCTTATAAAAGGATTCCTGAGGTTATGTCTCGCCCCCAACAATCCGGCTGTGCGACGTAAGCCTTTCGGGAAAATGTTATTGCCTCCTCCCGTTCTCCAACCTCATTTAATGGGCGTAATAGATATAGCAGAATTTCCGGTTGTTCGGTCCTTAACGCCAGTGCTTTTCACTACATCGCAACTGCGTCGGTCCAATCACCCTTCTTAGCAAGGCACCTGCCAAGCTTGTAGTGTCCGAGCGCATTGGTTTTTTCGCACTGAATTGCGGAGCGATATTGATCAGCAGCCTCATCTATGCGGTAAAGGTCTTGCAGAAGTTGGCCTAATTGAAGTTTAAGGTCTACCTTATCTGGAAAATTCTGGATAAGGTTTTGCGTTATTGTGACAGCTTCGGCCCCATCTCCATTTTATTGGAGGAGGCGCGCAGTCTCAAGTTGTAGTTGACTATCGTCGGGATTTTGTTCCCGTGTAGTAAGTGCAATGGCTAGTGCTGCGTCAAAGTTACCCTCTGCCCCGAGCAATCGTCAAAGATCAAGTGCAATATCGCTATTGCTGGGCGAACCTGTGAGTGCTGAACGATATTGGAGAATAGCGGTATCTTTCTCGCCAAACGACTCCAGAATAACTGCCCGATTACCCTGAGTATCTAAATTCCCAGGGTTTGCTTCAAGTGACATTTTTAAAAGGGACAACGGACTTTTACCTTCCCCTTTATTGTGCAATAGAAGAGCTAAATAATTACAAGTCTCTGGATGAGTTGGCGTGGTCTTCAGAATAGGCCTGTATAGAGACTCCGCCTTTTCAAAACGCCCGTCCTCATGCGCATTTTTCGCTTTACTGAAGATGCCTTGGTTGGTTTTCGTGAGAGACATGGACTTTTTGTATTTGTCAGAAGAAATGGGATGTTATGCGGTTCGGGATTCTATCTCCTCGATGGTTGCCGAAGGTGAGATGTGATTCAAGCTTATGCGGGCTTCAATTACTGAAGGCCCGTCATGGGCGAAGGCAGCGGCAACAACTTGATCAACCTCTCCTTCATTCGCGATAAGAAAGCCCTTAGCACCAAAGCTCTCTCCCCACGCAACGAAGTCAGGATTTTGGAGTTCTGTTGCCGTGATACGTCCCGGAAAGTTTTTAGCTTGATGCATGCGAATAGTCCCATAGGCGTTGTTGTTTGCGATGAAAAGTTTTAACGGCACTCCGTATTGGACGGCCGTCGCAAGTTCTTGGCCGGTCATCATAACGCCTCCATCGCCGCAGAATGCCACAACCTGACGACCAGGGGTCGACAAAGCAGCACCAACCGCGCAAGGAACTCCGGGGCCCATCGCGCCAACTGTAGCACCTAGGAAATCATTCCGCTGTGTGAAATGAAGAAAGCGTGATGGCCAGCTTGAGAAGTTACCCGCGTCCGTAGTTACGATAGCATCCTCAGTGAGGTGATTGCCAATGGCTTGAATCACAGACCCGAATACAACACCGTCGTTCGATGAGACTGGTCTCCAGCGCATGACGTTTTTGTGTGCATCATTCAATTTTTTTACCCAGCTCTTGCGGTCCTTACCACCTCCTCCAGCTTCTATCATGCTATTTAAAAACTCTGTTGAATCACAGGCAATTCCGAGTGTTGGATGCCAAAGTCGCCCAATCTCTTCCGCGTCGGGCCATATATGTATAAGAGGTTGATCAGGAACTGGTGCGCGCGGAAAAGTAAAGTTCTGGCTCATGGACGGTCCACCACGATCACCAATTATTAGCATCAGATCAGTGGTTTTCATAATCTCTAAGAGCTCAGCAGGGGCCCTATTTGGCAGTCTTCCCGCACAATGAGAGTGCTTGCTATCGAATATGTGAAACCGTCGTTGAGGGGCTGCTACCGGTATATCAAAGGTCTCGGCAAACTTCGTTAATGCTGCCATAGCTTCGGGGCCTTTAATATTACCCCCCCCGATAGCCAGTGGACGTTCTGCACTTCGGATCATGTCTAGAGCACGGTTTACATCGGCACGAGACGGTCCGGCTTTTGGTCGTGGCACCGGTGAAATTATTTCTGAGATACTATCACCATAAAGAAGATCCTCGGGCAATACGACAACAACTGGGCCCGGCGTGCCAGTTTCCGCAACATGAAAAGCGCGGGCAATGTATTCTCCGAGCCGTTTTTGATCAACAGCTTCAATAACTAGTTTTGCCGTGTCAGAAAATGTCTTAGAGTAGTTCATTTCTTGCAGAGCCATGCGGCCGAGTTCATCCAATTCTGCTTGCCCGACTAGGAATACCACTGGCTCCGCATCGTGGTATGCAACATGCAGTGAAATTGCAGCATTCATTGCACCAGGTCCGCGACTAATAATACACACTCCGGCCTTACCAGTGACTTTGCCGTGCGCAATCGCCATGAAACCTGCCCCACTTTCATGACGACAGACTATCAACTTCATATTTGGGTATTCTAGGAAAGCATCGGTAAGCGGCAAATAGCTTTCCCCTGGGACGCAAAAAGCTACATCGACGCCTTGGGCGTTGAGTGTTCCAGCAATTACGCGAGCTGCACCGGTAGTCATTAGACTTCCCTCCAAGGATAAAAAAAGACGCAATACTTAGGGCGCAACCGAATAGGAAGTGCCTCCTATTGATTAAATAAAGAAATGCTGGGATCTAGTCATTAGAGATTTTTAGCATTTTTGTGAATTCTGTTGGAAATGGGAATACTATTGTGTTGGTTTTATCGCTGGCGATGTCTTGAAGACTGCTCAGGTAACGTAATTGCATTGCTTGCGGTTCTTTCGCAAGTGCGTGGGCGGCTTCTACAAGTTTCTCCGCAGCCTCTTGTTCGCCAAGAGCATTAATTACTTTTGCACGGCGTATTCGCTCAGCCTCTGCCTGACGAGCGATTGCCCTAACCATACTCTCATCGATATCAACATGTTTTATCTCGACGTTAGCAACCTTGATACCCCAGGCATCGGTCTGAGTGTCGAGGATTTCCTGTAGGTCCGTATTTAGTTTATCTCGTTCCGATAGCATTTCGTCGAGTTCATGTTTGCCGAGAACAGAACGTAATGTTGTTTGAGCAAGCTGGCTAGTAGCAGCGAGGTAATTTTCGACTTGAATAATAGCCTTTGATGGTTCGACAATACGGAAATAAATAACGGCATTGACTTTGACTGAGACGTTATCTTTTGAGATGACGTCTTGGGTTGGCACATCAACTACAAGGGTGCGCAAGTCAACTCGGTTCATTGTTTGTACGACTGGAACCAGCAGTATTATTCCAGGACCTTTTACCGAGGTAAAACGACCAAGCGTAAAAGTGACACCACGCTCGTATTCCCTCAGAACTCTGATTGAAGCGGCTAAAATAATGATGGCTGAAATAATGACTGGCGTCACAACGTAAAATGTATCCATTTTTTAACTTTCTTTGCTATCTAATTCGGTAACTACGACACTTAGCCCTACTAATTGGACAATCTTTACTTTCTGTCCCTTTTTTAAACCACGCATTCCAGATGCTTTCCACCGTTCACCTTCAGCTCTGACCGATCCTTCATCATCTGACCATTCAAGAACTTCGGCCATCGTGCCGATCAAGTTTCCAGTCCCCGAAATGACTGGGCGCTTAAAGCTGCGCCAAACGTAGCTAAGAATGAACGACAATAAGGCACAGCAGAACAACGCCGATGATAAAATGACAATCCATGACAATTGAAATTCGGGCGAATCTGTATCAAAAAGTAAAATGCTGCCAAAAATAAACGAAATTATGCCACCGATGCCCAATATACCAAATGACGGAAGGAATGCCTCTGCAGTCATGAATGCCATTCCCAAGATTAGCAACCCGGCACCAGTGTAGTTAAGGGGTAGCATGTTTGTGGCATACAAACCTATAAGCAGGCAGATTCCGCCAATTACCCCCGGCCCTATTAAGCCCGGATGCCAGAACTCAAAGATGATACCGTAGATACCAATTAGCATCATGACGAACGCAACGTTTGGGTTAGTAGCGATAGAAAGCAATTGTATCTGCCAATCTGGATCAATATGGTCTACGGCCATATTTTTAGTGTTAAGTGTGACGGGCGAATTCCTTAGCTCGACCGAACGTCCGTGAAGTTTCATCAACAACTCATTTGCGTCCTTAGCAATAATGTTGATGACGTTATTTTTCAGGGCCCCTGTTGCGGTAAGTGTGGCCGCTTCAGTTACGGCTTTTTCTGCCCATGTTGAGTTCCTGCCATGGAGTTCAGCCAAGCTTTTGATGTAGGCAATTAGATCGTTGATCGCCTTGGCTTGCATGGTACTTTTTTTTGGTGAAACACTAGTGCCATTGCTGGTTTTTTGCCGCTCAAGATCTTTTTTTGGGTTCTTTTCAACCTTTGGTTTATTGCCTTGAGTACCAGATCCGCCTATTTGCACGGGGGTAGCCGCACCGAGATTTGTCCCCGGAGCCATTGCCGCAATGTGGGTAGCATAAAGAATATAGGTACCAGCGCTGGCTGCGTGTGCTCCGGACGGCGAGACATAACCCACAATTGGCACAGGAGCATTTAAAATCATGGCGTTGATTTTTCGCGTGCTATCGACAAGCCCACCGGGAGTATTAATCCTTAGAATGACCAACTCATGACTTTTTTTAACAACAATTTTCATTGCGCGTTTTAAATATTCTACTGTTGCGGGGCCTATAGCACCGTCGACGGTAATAATAGCGGCACTTTTTATTGGGGTAGGCCTTTCCTCTTTCGCCACTGCTAACATCATGGTACCTAGAATTAGAAAAATGCCGAAAAGTGTTGTCCGGATAATCAAGTGAACCCCTTTAACGTTATTTACAGTTTAGTGGAGCATGTTGTGTCAGTCTCGATAACTCGGCTGATAGGCAGAGTTGATAACTATGGTTTTGTTTAGAAGGTAGGCCTATCAAGGCTAAATCCTACTGTAGGGGGAAAAAATGGAAAATCCAAGTGAAGTACTTGATGATAAGGCGTTTAGTTTTATACGTGTTGCGCCACGGCCAGCGAAGCCACGGGATTGCGGTATGACCATCGTTGCCGATCGGGGTGTTGGTATGAATGCGCAAGTTGATCTAATGCAATCGGCTGGTGACTTTGTCGATATGATGAAAATAGGAATTGGCGCTTTCCGTCTTCAAACGGAGAAATTTTTGCGGAATAAAATAGATCACCTCCACGAGAGCGGTGTTGAGGTCTTCTTTGCAGGAGATATAACAGAAGCAGCATTTCTTCAGGGCCAGTCTGAAAAATTTTATCGAAAGGTCAAAGACCTAGGTAGTGACGCCGTAGAGGTATCATCAGCACAAGTTTCGATGTCTATCGACGACAAGTGTCGTCTCATTATGATGGCTTCCGATGCTGGTTTAAAGGTTGTAGCAGAGGCAGGGCAAAAGGGGCATGATAATTGGACACACAGCCTAAGCTACATCAATAAACAGATCGAGGCCTATTTTAAGGCTGGCGCATGGAAAACACTTATTCAGGGAGAAGGCGTTAGTGAGGGAGTTGAGGATCGCAAAGAGGACTTGATGTTGAACATAGCCGCAGCTTTCGATGTTAAAGATCTGATTTTCCAAGCTAAGGATGGCGGTACACAGGCATTTTACATCAACACGCTAGGGAATATTGTAAATCTCGACGTAGATTACGATCAAGTTATTGATCTTGAATTAATGAGGCGGAATATTCGCAAACACGGATTGTTTGGCCTTGTGGCCAGCTCTGGTGAATAAAACAGACTGAAAGAAGAAGCTCAGTTCTGCAGGAAGGTTATTGCGCAATAATGGAGGCAAAATATGGCACAGCAGCAAACCGGGTCATCGATCTCAGAGCTTATTGCTGACTGGTCGGCGAATTTAAAATACGAAGATTTGCCCGAGTCGGTAAAGGCCATCGTTACCAAAGTCGTGCTGGATGGTGCTGGGTTGATGGTTGCAGCTCGAAATGAGGACTATGTAAAAGCGATAGTCTCTTCATCCGATAGTTCTGGTTCGTGCACTGCCCTTGGGCATAAAAATGGGTTTTCTGCATCTGATGCAGCCTTTATAAATGGCACGGCTGCCCATGGTGAAGATTACGATGATACTGCCGAGGGTTCCCCAATGCACGCTGGTGGTGCTGTGGGTCTACCAACATTATTTGCCGTAGCAGAGCGTTATGAGTTGTCCGGTGAAAAACTCATGCTCGGTATTGCCGCGTGCATCGAGCTATCCTGTCGGTTGGCAGTTGTAGCGCCGACCGCTCAGCACCGCGCATCTTTTCATCCTACCGCCGTCCTTGGTTGTTTTGGTGCAACTCTAGGGTCATCTGTTAGTCTCGGTCTCAGTAAAAAGCAGACTGTGGATGCGCTGGGCACTGCCGGAAGTCTGGCTGCTGGCATTATAGAATATCTCGGCGATGGCAGCTGGACGAAACGCATGCATCCTGGTTGGAATGCACAAGCTGGACTTCGGGCCGCACTTCTGGGTCAAGCTGGATTTTTTGGGCCGAAATATGTGTTTGAGGGCGAACACGGAGCTTTCGCGGCATTTGCGCATCCTGACATTGAGCAGGACTTCGGCAAGGTTACAAAAGATCTTGGAAGTAGCTGGGTTGCAGATAAGATTACTTTTAAATCGTATGCTTGCGGAACTATGACACAACCATTTATTGATTGCGCCCTTCGGTTGAGGGATGAGGGTGTTGATCACAACGCTATTGAAAAAATCGAATGTAATGTTGGAGAAGGTACTGTTCACCGTTTATGGGAGCCCCTCGAGTTAAAACAAAATATTCCGACACCCTACGCAGGTAAGTTTTCGGTTCCATACTGCATTGGAATTTCTTTTGCGGAGGGTGCCGCAGGGCTGGCTCAATTCACCAAGGACAAGTATAAAAATCCAATAGCTGCCGAAATTGCGCGGAAAGTTTTTTACGTAGTCGATCCGAATAACGAGTATCCAGCAAACTATACCGGTCATCTCAAGGCTGTTATGAAAGACGGTACGGTGCATGAATATTCGCAACCGCATATGCGTGGAGGTCCGGTCGAGCCCCTCACCGAGGAAGAATTAACGTCCAAGTTTCATGCAAATTGTGAATATGGTGGTTGGGACAATAGCTTGGCTAATCAATTGCAAGATTACTGTCTTGAGATTGCGGCTTTAAAAAACCTGAATGGGCTGTCCGCATTTCGCATTTAGCAAATTCTGGGTATTCTCAGCCCGATCGGGGTTAAAGTTCTACGGCCTCACAGGAGCTTAAATTCGGCTGAACATTGGGATTAAAATTATAATTTTGATCAAGTGATTTGATTTTGTTTTTATCTAATCCAAAGATATTTGTTTTTCAGTGCACATAGTGGGACTTAGAATTATCAAATATAAATTCATCGATGCGGTCTTTAGGTAGTTGTAGGGCATGCCGGCGCATGGCCTTTCCAAGACGCGATCCGGCTACGAGAAAGTCCCCTATACCATCTTCAGAAATTAAACAACGCGCTGCCGCATGCGCTTGGGGCCAGTCTTTGTGTTGGCAGGCTGCCACAAAGCGGACCAAAAAATATTCGTCTAAAACCAGACAAGGGCAGCACGGTTGGTGAAATCTTATTTTACGGTTCGCATTCTTCAACAAAGTCGAGATGATAGCAGATACACTAGTAACTATCTTACAGCCATCTTCTTCGCCAAATGAAATTTTAAAATCTTTGCACATACAATCCCATACATGCTGTTTTTCAAACCTATGACCGAATAGCCATTTGCGTATTGATCTAACGACAAACCTTTCGGCTTCGGTTAAATCGACTAAATCAGGTGTTTGGTCTCCCTGAATTTGATCATTATTTTGGATACGCATATGCTTTCCTCAATATTTTTCGCTGCATTGCGAATAGTTATCATTTGCATTTTTAGCTCGCTGGCGCTAAATATGCAAATGAGAATTATTTGCACGTTTAAGGAAATTTTTAATGTCAGCTTTATTTCCTTCTAAACCAGAGGAATTATTTGAGAAACTGTACTTTCCGGAAAGGCTCGTTCTTTGGAGTGTTCGCCTCTGGATTGATGGAATTCAAAGTTGGTGTAGCATTTCTGAACAACTTCAGGATGCATACCGACTTGCGAGAGTTGATAATGCTATCTGGATCTGGACGCAATGATGACTATCGTGACAATCAGTTCCTCGGGTCCCATCGATATTCGTTGCGAGCATTGTGCTTCCATAAGTGAAGACGAGCTGATTTTTTTGAACTGGTTAGCAATCAGCCAAGCGGGTTTTTCGAAATCGGGGGATAATGATTTGTTTAAGGGATGGATGCCTGTAATGGCTGTTAACCCTACCAAACCGCACCTCTCTCAGTTTACAATGAAACTCCAGAAAGCGGGCCTCCTATTAAGGTTCGGTTCCGAAACAGATATTCCCGGATATTCCCGAAGGCAGCTCGCTGCCCCGGACCCGGTAACGGCTTGAAGCATGTATTGGTAATGCCTTTAAAAAAAGGAGAAGACAAAAACGGAACCATTCAAATTATTAGCTGAAGGACAGAACATTATAACGTAGAGAGCTTTTCCTTATTGGGCGCGGTTTTCAAAGTATTTATATAATGTTTCCAGTGATTTCTCCAGTCTCCCTCCAAACCGACTTTTCCTCCTTGCCATGATGAAGTCGGTGCGGTGACTGCGGGGGCCGGGCAGGTGATGTTGACAGTTGCTATCTCTCCTCACTTGACCGGTCTCCGCCCTTATTGTCAGTAATCTCACTAACTTGAAGTGGCACGGGCACTGAGCCACATAAAAATTACTCTAGCCTGTCAAAGTTCTTATGGCTGGTTAGAAACTGTTATAAACAGCCTTACCATACATCCACTAAAACAACTGAGCTAGATCGTCAGATTAAAATGTGGTGGATATGTGTAGGCATTTTAAATCAGCAAATAGGAATTGTCAGGCCGCTTTGCTACCTCTCGACGAGGAGGGGGGGGGTCGGAGCAACGATAGATCCTCCCCACCCTGACAAATATTAAACTTTGTAACTTTGATAGTCTCGGTTATTTCGTTTTCGCACATTCCGCAACATGGAGTGCGTTTAAAATGGGCATGAACATCTTTCCAGTGCGATGCTCCACCCTTGATGGCAACTGCAATGTCACGTGCTGTTATAGCGTTACAGTTACAGATGTACATAAGTTAGTCCCGGGTGCATGCGTTCAATATGTTGAACGTTAGTAAATTTTTTGCACTTGAGAGTCAATTGCACATGTGGATTTTTTCTCGTGCTAAGGCCTTTGGTGGTCCGATTGTTAACAATATTTATGGGGCAGGGCATGAAAGGCGATACAAACGTTTTGGAGCAGCTTAACCTAATATTGAAAAATGAGCTCACTGCTATCAATCAATATTTTCTTCACGCGCGAATGTTGGAAGATTGGGGGTTTAAAAAGCTCGGCCAGAAGGTTTACGAAGAATCAATCGGCGAAATGAAACATGCAGATATGTTGATAGAACGTATCCTGATGCTGGACGGGCTTCCTAATCTCCAAAGCTTGGGTAAACTGCGAATTGGAGAGACAGTTCCAGAGATCCTCGAATGCGATATGGCGTCAGAGACAACAAATCAAGCCTGTTTGAAGGTGGCAATAGCCGAATGTGAAAGTGTACGGGACTATGGTTCCCGCGATGTTTTTGAAACTATTCTTAAAGACACTGAGGAACACATTGATTGGATTGAAGCTCAGGACACTCGGATAGAACAGGCAGGCTTACCAAATTATTTGCAGGAACACATGTATGAGGAAAAAGAAGCCTAGATGCTTTCAAGTTTGCGATGGTTTATGATTTGGGTAGCAGAATTTTTTTCATGTGTCGCTGTCAATAGGCACTCCATATAGCTCGAGCCTGTGATCTACTAGCCGAAAACCATGTTCCCTTGCTATCCGTTCTTTGAGAGTTTCAATTTCTTGGTTTGCAAATTCTATTATGGTACCATCCTCGATATTCACTAGGTGATCGTGGTGCTCATTTTTTGTCTCATACCGCGAATACCCATCCTTAAAATCATGTCTTTCTAAAATCCCGGTCTCTTCAAGCAAGCGAACCGTTCTGTAAACGGTCGCCACTGATATACTTGGGTCTATCTTAACGGCTCGCTCATGAACATCGGGTACACTAGGATGGTCAACTGAATCAGAGAGAACCTGTGCAATCACGCGACGTTGGTTGGTCATACGCATACCCTTTTTCTCGCAAAGACTTTCGATTCTGCTGTCTATCATTTGCCGGTTACCTGCGCTGTCTTAATGTGTAGACTCATTAATTATTATCACTCAGTTGTAGAGGTTGTGGAAAGAACTAAATCTCCCCCATTTAGTTTCCAGTACTGATTTTATTCAAAATGTTTCAAAACTGTGACCTTGCCAAAAAAAGCAACCAAAAATCATTATAGTTCGAAAGTGCAGTAAAAGTGCAACTGATAACCATTCGCATTTTGCGCTTTACATTTTTTGTTTTCAGTGCGACAACTTTGCAATTGATAACCATTCGCAACTATGTTTCGTTCTCAAATCTCCGGATCGCGGTTTTTTGCGACATCGTGGCTTTTATATTAAACAAATCTTGAAAGAGGATTTAAAAATGCTAAAAGCAAGAAACCTAATCGGTTTAGTTGGACTGTTATTCGCGATAGTCACGACAGCTGCCGTAGCCGACAGTGACGTTTATGGACCATACCCGGTCACTGTTACGGGGTACAGTGGTAAGAAAACAAATTCAGTAGCTTATTCTGGCCAAATCGCTCGGCATGCGCTTCATGATTCGCTCAAAAAGCTGGCCTCAAAGGGCAACGGCAAGCCGAATGCAGAGCTAAAATCCAAGATGATGTCTTACTTTAAAGGTAAGGATAAAGGGCGCAAGATAATAGCTCCAAAGACCAAAGGGTCCTATGTGGTCAAACAAACAACAATCGATGAAATTTCGAAGAAAAAAAATATTGCAGGGAAAACCTTTAAAGGCTCTATCACGGGCATGCCTGGCAATATGACAGGTCCTGACCTGGTAGCATTTTGGATAGACAAGGCGTCATCGGCTACAAAGGGTGTGGATTATTCCAACGGATACGATTACGGACAGCTCATATCCAAATTCATCATGGGGGCCATGATGTATAATCAGGCCGTCGATAATTATCTCGATGAAAAGTTAAGTGCAGGAAAGAAGCCTAATGATAAGCCTTACAAAAAGGGAAAGCACTACACGGGTAAAGAACATTCTTGGGATGAGGGGTTCGGCTATTTTGGAGCACCCGCACACGCCTTAAAACTTACTCCCCGTCAAGTTTATGAAATTGCTAAACAAGGAAAAAAATCAAAGCCAAAAAAGAATGCGCTGATATTCGCGGATTACAATAAAGATGGAAAAGTCGACCTTAAATCCGAGCACACGTTTGGGCCTGCTTACTACGCGGCAGGTTTCGATGCCTCAGTTTATGGGAAAGGTAATGAAACGAAATACCTGCATACTATCGTGAAAGCTTTCATTGATGGCCGTAAACTAATTACGTCTGCTGGTGGTAAGAAATTATCAGATGCACAGCGAACAAAACTGCGCCAACATGCAGCAGTGATTGGTGATAATTGGGAGAAAGTTTTAGCGGAAGCGACTTACAAATATGCAGGGTCAGTTTACAAGACCATGGGTAAGCTTCAAACAATCATTGACGCTAACGGTGACACCAAGAAACAACTTCGCAAATACATCAAGTATTGGGGTGAACTTAAGGGCTTCGCTCTCGCGCTCCAAACTGGTAAGAAAAATCTCGGTGAAACCGCAACTAGGCTTAACAGGATGATTGGTGCGGGTCCACTGATGCCAAACCTTAGCCAAGTCACAGATATAGATAGCAAAGGTAACTATGTGCGGGGTCAAGGCTCCTCTTGGGGCGAGTATATGCTGCACATGGCTAAAGTTCAGAAGCTACTTGTCGATGAGTTTGGGGTTCGGGCTCGAAACAATTCAATTTCTGGCGATTTGGCAGACCTAGCAAACAAGCTCGGTGGCGGCAAATCAGTTGAAAATGACTAAGCCTTATTCAAGATGGCGGCCCGGCCTACAGAGGTTGAGCCGCCATTTCTTTATCTGGGGTATAAATGGATCTGTTCTTCTTTGATTATGCGAGAGAATTATTCGGTCCTCTCTTTAATCCACAGAAACGCATTTTCGTAGGGTTTTTATTGGCTGCGATCTTGATCGCCTTGGGTGTACAAGTATTTGTTTACAAAATGCGACCAAAAAGTGCCTTAGCAGAATTATTTTCAATTAAAATTTGGTTGTCTGACTCCGCTAAGGCAGATTTTAAGTTAATGGCTATAAATCAAGCGTTGTTTCTGGGGATTGCGCCGTTACTTATATCCAAGCTCGCCCTTGCCACCGTGCTTTTCGAGACACTACACTTAATATTTGATGGCCGTACCTTACTCTTGGATGATGCATCCGATTTAACGATAGGCATTATTTTTACGCTATCGGTATTCCTATTGGATGATTTTACAAAATATGTTCTGCATAGGGCTCTCCACCAATATTCCTTTTTATGGGCCTTTCATCAAGTCCATCATTCGGCCGAAACGCTCACTCCGTTTACCGTCTTTCGGGCACATCCTATTGAAGCTTTATTCTTTACTTTGCGCACAATCTTAGTCCAAGCAGTAACTATTTCTGTCTTCTTGTTTTTCTTTGGTGACCGTGCAGATCTTTTAACTATTTTGGGCGCAAATGCTTTTTTGTTTGTATTTAACGCCGTAGGTTCAAATCTGCGCCATTCCCATATATGGATTTCATACGGACGGTTTGTCGAAAGGCTATTGATTTCTCCGGCCCAGCATCAGATTCACCACTCCACAGATAGGGAGCATCATGATCGAAACTTTGGGGTCGTTTTAGCAATTTGGGATGGAATGTTTGGAACGCTAATGCTAGCAGGCAAAAAACAAAAACTTAAGTTCGGAGTTGTGAATGGAAAGCAGCATGACTTGTCCTCATTATATTTTCTACCATTTACGACGTCGGCGAACGTAATCGCAAAAATTTTGAAAAAGGATTCAAAAAAGATGGTTCAATTTTTGAAGGTACTGTCTCGTCGCTCAGGAATGGTGGGTGGGGTCTTATTAACCGTGTCGATATTTGGGGGGGGCTTATTTCCCGGGTACGCCTCAGCCGCCGAACTGAATATTTATTCACATCGTCAGCCATTTTTAATAAAGCCTTTTTTAGAGGCCTATAAAAATAAGACCGGGACAAAAATAAATGTGGTGTATGCGTCCAAAGGTTTGGCACAGCGCCTTCAGGCAGAGGGGCCCAGAAGTCCGGCGGATGTGATCCTCACTGTTGATATTGCAAGGCTGTATGTTTATGCGGATAAAAAATTATTGCAGCCGGTGATATCAGAAACATTGAAGACAAATATACCAGCGCACCTGCGCGACCCTGAAAACAGATGGTTTGGTTTTTCCAAGCGCGCAAGGATAGTAGCGGTATCCAAAAAAGCTCGGGATGCAGCAGGTATTGCACGATATGAAGATTTAGCTGATCCGAAATGGCGGGGCCGGATTTGTTCGAGGCCCGGTAGTCATGTTTATAACCGGGGGTTGGTAGCGTCCATCATACACACCTCTGGCGTTGCAGCAGCGGAGTTGTGGGCAAAGGGCGTGGTCTCTAATTTGGCGAGGAGGCCGCAGGGAAATGACCGCGCCCAGATAAAGGGTATCTACGAAGGGGTCTGTGATATTGCGATCATTAATAATTATTACTTTGGAAAACTCAAACATTCAGAAAAATTAGAACATAGAAAGTGGGCAGGGTCGGTGAACCTAATATTTCCAAATCAAAATGACAGAGGTTCGCATGTAAATATTTCTGGTGGTGGAATAGCGAAGTTTTCAAAAAATTATAAGGAAGCAATTCGGTTTTTAGAGTTTCTTACATCGAAACAAGCGCAGCAGCTGTACGGGACAATAAATTTTGAGTATCCGGTTAATGCTGCAGTTCCCCTGTCTTCCGATTTAATTAAATGGGGTACGTTTCGTGAACACGAGATGCCTGTACTGATGATCGCAAAGCGTGCGCCAGAGGCTCAGAAAGTGATTGATCGGGTAGGATGGTAGCTGTCATCGGTAACTCGATTTCAGAGAGCACAAGAGGACGTTTCAACCTCTGGGCGATAGCAGCTATCCTGGTTGCCGTTTCATTTTTCACTCCGGTTGTAGCAGTCGTAGTGACAGCAGCGGGTGACAGTGGTGGTCTTTGGCAACATTTATTTGCAACAGTTCTGCCGCGTTACGTTGTTAATACTGTTGCCTTAATGGCCGGGGTGGGTGCATTGAGCGTTCTTTTTGGGGTAACGGCTGCTTGGGTTGTCTGTAGGTATGAATTTTTCGGAAGGCAATGGTGTCAATGGATATTGTTGCTGCCTGCCGCCATTCCCTCTTATTTGATCGCTTATACCTACACTGATTTTCTGGAATATGCCGGCCCAGTCCAGGGTTTGTTACGGCATTTCTTTAGCTGGCAGTCAGCTCGTGAATATTGGTTCCCAGAAATACGTTCCATGGGTGGCGCAATATTCGTTATGAGTGCTGTGTTGTATCCGTATGTTTATGTTATCGCTCGAACAGCTTTCCTACTTACTCCCTCATCATATTTTGAAGCGGCCCGCATTTCAGGTCGTAATATGTTTTGGTCCGTTGGTCTTCCATTAGCAAGGCCGGCTATAGTCGCCGGTGTCGCATTAGTGATGATGGAAACGATATCCGATTTTGGAACAGTAGAATATTTCGCAATTGAAACCCTTACTCTTGGTATTTTCAATGTGTGGCTTGGGATGAACAATTTGGCAGCAGCAGCACAAATCGCAACCTGTGCCTTTCTTTTCATCATACTGTTACTTCTAGTAGAAATATTAGCTCGCGCTAAGAGGCGTTTTGTTGACACGTCGCGTTATTCGGTCTCTTTCTCACCGGAGCCGCTTAATGGTTGGCGTGCAGGTTTTTGTATATTTTTTTGTTTATTTCCCGTGGTTGTGGGGTTTGTTACGCCAGTTTCGGTTCTCGTCGGGTTTATTATCGAGGGACATTCCACAGCACTTACTGCCGCTATGTTTGATGCCGCCGCTAATTCCATTTTAATTGGATGTGCAGTTGCCAGTTTGGTTATGGCAACAGCCGTGTTCCTGGGATTGGTAGCATCATTTAACAAGAATTTGGTTGTCCAGCGATTAACTGCAATTTCATCTTTTGGATATGCGTTCCCGGGCACTATCCTAGCCGTGGGTGTGGTTATGGCTGGAGGTGCCCTAGATAATTATGTTGCGATATTTTCTAGGGATATCTTTGGTTGGGAATATGGTGGTGGTCTGACAAGTGGCGTTGCGTTGGTGATTTTTGCGTGCGTGGTTCGTTTCCAGGCTGTTGGGTACGGTGCTGTTAAATCGGGTCTAGCCCGAATCTCTGAAAGCATGATCGAAGCCAGCCGTGTCCTTGGGCATGGCTTTGGAAAAACAATGGGTTTTGTAATCCTCCCCATGATGCGTCTTTCCTGTGTTGCTGGTGGTCTTTTGGTTTTTGTTGATGTAATGAAGGAACTGCCCATGACATTGTTGTTGCGTCCTTTTGATTTTGAGACATTAGCAACCTACGTATACCAATTTGCAAAAGATGAAATGTTGGAGAAGGCGGCTTTGCCTGCGCTAGCAATAGTTGTTACTGGCGTAATACCAGTGATTGTGATGAATGCCGCGTTGAACCGTTTTCAGCCTCCGTATAACTCTAAATATAAAATTACTCCTTAAGGTTTTGAAAAAGGGTGCGTAATTTTTCAATGTTGTGGCGTTTTCAAAGACAGTACAAAAGTTTTCCGGTTTCGCAGGTGGTTAATGGGTTAAGGAACAACATTCTCAGTAAACCATTCAGTTGGTAACGCATTCCCGATGTTCCTTTCTTTCGCTTGCTTGTACAGTAACGCACCGCACACAGCAAATTGAAGCGCAAGGCCGCGATAGTTGAGGAAACACGTTACCTGGTCATCAGAAACACGACCGCAAGCTTTTTTCGTAATGAGGTCCGGTAATGTTGGGACGCTGCGCAAGTAATCCATACGCGGGTCGTTGCCTGCTTCTTTTTCTTGGTCCTTAGTTACCAAACCGTGAGTGCTGTCGTAGTTTTCAAAGTCCATGCTTTTCGTGTCATGCATCGCAGTTACATTAGCATTTCTGATTGCTTCTAAAGCGATCTCGTTATCTCGAATAGAACTTATGTGCATGCCTGGTTCGACATGATCATTAAGTAAGACATTTTCATTTGAGTTTGTTGCGCAAAGTACAATATCACTTTTTGCCACTGCATCACTCACATTCTCAAAAGGCTCCATGTCAATTTCTATCTCTGGCGACATTGTTTCACAGAAGACTTTGCAATTTTGCGGATTCATGCTGTAAACCCTAAAGTTTCTGATATTCCTAATAGCAGCAATAGCGATGACTTGGGCGCCCGCTTGCCATCCTGATCCAATCAGGGCAACGGTTTCGGCGTCCGACCGGGCCATATATTTTGCGCCTAGGGCACTCGTTCCAGCCACTCTGAGGCGTTGCATCACTCCGTCAGGAAATATCATCAACGGTTCCCCCGTTTCGGTGCTGAAAAGTAGAACTAACCCCGTCCATCGATTGCCGGGTGCGAGTGGAACTTTTTGACGCCGAACCTTTCCTTCGATGGTCGGATAAGAGAGTATATCCGAATTTATACGCACTGCCCCAACACCTAAACTAGGGACAACCGAGCTCATAGATTTTAATTGGTAGACGGAATCGGGATGTGATGTAATTGTGTTCAAGTCAGCGCGTGAACCGAGAATGGCTTTTCCCGCAGATGCCTCGCGATATCCTTCCTCGAGCGAATGAATCACATCTTTTATACTAAGTAACTGCGCAACTTGTTCATTGGATACTATAAGGGTCACAGTAGGCCGACAGTGTTGTGGATACTAACCATTGATTAACCTGGGTTTTTAAAAACTATAGTTTGCCGGTAAATTTCATGCTTAGGATTGCCTATTTTACTAAGGCTGTTAGCAAAAGAGTATCATGTTTTTTTCTTTGTAGTTTTTATAAAAAAAGCACCCACAGCCGTGAAGAAGCAAACCCAAACGAGAAAATTGAAGCAATCTAAGAATGCTATAAATTCTGCCTGTTCGTTAATCATTTTCCCAAATGCGTGAAGTCCAGATTGGTCTAACATATTTAAGTCTTCGGGCAGTGCCATGTGGCGAAACCGATCGTTATATAGGGATATATTTTCGCCGAGCATCGAACGGTTAGTTTGTTGATACCTAAGAAGTTGAGCAACAAGAACTGAAACTCCTATGCTTGCGCCGATACGCCTCGATAATGCTTGAAAAGCAGTGGCATCAGGTCGTAACTCATTTGGTAAATTAGAATAAGCTGAGGCAGTTAAAGTTGTTGAGAAGAAACCAAAGCTTACCCCTTGAAGTGCAATCAAAACAACTAGGCTAATTGAATCTATGTCTGGTGTAATACGTGCAAGGAAAAAGAATGAGGTGCCCATTAGAATGCTGGCAGCAACTATCAGCGGTTTTGGGCCAATCCGGGCAAGAATATGCCCAACAAAAACTGATGCAAACATGGTCGCAATACCCCGTGGGGTCAGAATTAATCCAGAATCAAGTACTGGGTAGCCCATATAGTTTTGTAACAAGGCGGGAAATAATGCGATGAAACCAAACATCATTATGCCATTAAGAATCAAATATGATGAACAAATCGCAAAGTTACGGTCTTTAAATAGTGATGGGTCGACAAATGGCCGACGCGCAGTAAAGATATGAATGATAAATAGATACAGTGCACATCCTGCGACAGCAGTGGCTATTATTATCTCATTGGATTGAAACCACGACTGTTTTTGGCCGCGGTCCAGTATCCACTGAAGGCAAATCAGGAAGGTGCCCAAAAGGAGAAAACCTGTCAGGTCAAAATTACGAGTTTTGTCAGGATCATTTTCGCGCACGAAAGAAAATATAAGCACGAATGCGGTAACGCCGCCTGGTATGTTGACGTAGTAGTTCCAACGCCAACTATAAAACTCGGTTAGGAAGCCACCCAGAACTGGGCCAACAATCAGGCCCACCATCATGCCTACACTGAACCAGCCGAGTGCAATATTATGGCGTTCTTTGGGCCAAGCATCTAACAAGATTTGCTGAGCAACCGGCACTAGCGGGGCACCAAAGACTCCTTGTATGAACCTACAGGTCACGATCTCTAATAAGTTGTCAGAACGTCCGGCAAATGTTGACGCGATTACGAAACCGACTATGCCGATAAGTAGTACTCGCTTGCGCCCAAAGCGTCGTCCTAGCCAAGCCGTGAGTGGAGTAAAAACAGCAACAGCAATAAGGTACGCGGTTAGGACCCAAGAAATCTCATCATAAGAGGTAGAGAAGCTTCCCATCATTTTGGGTAAGGCAATGCCAGATAGAAAAGTGTCCATCGACTGCATACCTGAAGCAAGGCATACACCAATTGTCAGTAATAATAATTGGCCCGGGTTTTCAGTCGCAACGTCGCCATTTTTAACGGTATTCAAATCAAGGTCTTTCGGGATTTAGACAATATAGTAGAAATATTTAGGAGAGCTTATTTGTCCGATATGCTAAAAAAAGCGTTTGTGATATGTTCCCTCTTATATTCTTAAGCCGCGAATTGCATTGCTTATCGTTAATAGTGAAAAGCATTTTTCTAGGGCTTGCCGGGTACACTATTTAATAGTGGCTAGGTTCAATTTAGTCTTACATACAATTTTTTCTCAAACTAAATGACAACTTAAGGCTTGTCAGCCCAGCGCTCCGGGCCGGAATGATTCTACTTTTACTACTTCAAAGTATCTCTAGCCGTTACCTATCAACGTTTACCCCATTTCTTTTCTTCAACAGTTTCTTCTTCGATGAGATAGTAGTCCTCTAGGCCGATAGCATCTTCGATATCCTGACGCACTGAAATATTTTCGGCGTCGGTCATACCGGTATAATTTCCTGTTGAGTGTATTTCTTCCAGAGCTTTTTTTGCATGATGAAAACTCACCATTAACCAAAGCTGTGCATCTATACATGCCTTGTAGCCCATATCCTGAAGTTCATTATTACCATATAACGGTCTACCATCTCGATTGCCGCGGCTTTGTACGTAAACCATAGGAATGGTGCATTCTTTTGGTGCTTGCACAGCCTCGTCGTGATTAGTTGGAAAAATAAGTCCCATGTCAGCTCCCTCTTCTGCACCCATGTTGACGCGTTTAACCGCTTCATCAAAACCTTCAAAACGACAGGTATCTGAACGTACTATTACTACGAAATCGGGATCTTTAGCGTCGCGTTCACGGCAAGCATAGCGAATTTTGTATGCAAACTCATCGGCTGGAATTGCATGAGCTACGTATTTATGATAATGCGCTCGCTTTGGATAGAGTTGGTCTTCTATATGCACACCAGCCACGCCCCCATTGATGAATTCTCTCACGGTCCGCATGCAATGAAGTGGTTCACCAAAACCAGCACCAGCGTCAGCAATAATGGGAATTGAGCAGCCTTGGGCAATTTCACCAGCAACGGTTACCTGTTCACTCATAGATAAAAGAGGTTCCGAGACCGCCTTAGAGCCACCGGTGACGTACCCACCTACGTAAGCTGTTTTTATCCCAATTTTTTGTGCTACAAGGGCGCATAATGGGTAGTATGCGGCGGGCATGTATAAAAAATCATTGCTTGCTATTAAATTCCTTAACATTGTGGTCATTTTTTCCATGTCTGCCTCCTGAGTTAGACGAAGTGTATACTAAAAATGGTAATTAAATTCGGTTTTATCATGGGCCAAAGCCTTCAGAGAGCATAATGCCCCAATTGGCTGGGGCATGAATGTATCAATGCTCATCAAATCTTAAGAGATTAAAACTTCTTCAAATTTCTTATTAGCACGTTCCAGTGAATAGAAACCAGGGAGTAAACTCGGACGTAATTTACTCGGTATTGATGCAGGCACCCGCATTAATGCATCCACGAAATTCATTCCCGGTTCGGCAAGTGTTATTGCTTGAGGAGGGGCCTGGATTGCGACTTCCTTAAGACCACCCGCTTGTGGTGTTCCAATTATGGGGGTCCCTAGTGCAAGCGCTTCTAGCGACGCATTCGACATACCCTCCCATCGCGATGTGAGTAAGAAAGCATCGGCACCAGCATAGAAACCCCACGGATTTTTTACGAAACCCGCGAACCGAAGCTGTTTCATCACCTTCATTTCATTAGCTTGGGCAATTAAGGAATTTCTCATATGCCCTTCACCAAATATTGTAACATGAGTATCAGGCGGCATATCTCGCAACCAAGAGATTAGGCGGTCGAATCCTTTTTGGTCAACAAGTCGACCCGATGCGACAAACCGCCTTCCCTTTCCTGGATAGCGTTTGATTTTGTTAGCTTGGTTGCGGATCCATTTTGTATCGACCGGATTGGGTAACACTACTAACTTCTCATCGGATACCCTCCATCTTTCACGCAGGTCTTTTGCTATAAGCTGACTTGGAGCAATTACATGTGTTGCGCGAGGGTAAAGGTAGCGATAAAGATATCGGACAAGGCACGGTAATCTAATTGCCTTCAACGTAGCATCTACCGCATTTGCTTCTCTTACTATTACTTTAATATCAGAGCCGACGTACTTCCATATTGAAAGGACGCAAAGATTCAGATAGCCCATAGTTGGGACAACGGCGTAGGGATTTATCCTTCGAATCTCCTTGATTAAGCGTATGATCGCATAACGTAATCTCGGGCGTTCAAGATTAACAACTGCAACATCGTTGGCGATGAGATTCTGGAGAGGACCTTTCGCATCTAGCGCAATGATCGAAGGGATGTAACGACTTCTATCAAGGCTATTTGCAAGCATAATAATTACTCGCTCGGCTCCGCCTCCTGCAAACGAAGGCACTAAAAAAACTATTTTATATTTCATCCGGCTACCGTGCTTTGCCAAGCTATAAGCAAGTCCTTCGCTCGCGCTTTTCCATTACACAGTTCTGCTACGCGCTTGCGTCCAGCTGCACCCATTTTTTTTTCCAATACAGGATTATCTGCTAGCGATATTATATTCGCTGCAATCGCTCCGGCATCAAAATCATGATTTAAAAAACCCGTCACACCATCCTCGACAAATTTGTCATACGTGCCTACTGATATGACGGGTTTTCCGGCTGCAAGGCCTTCTAGGATATCGCGACCCCAAGGGTTAGACTCCCGGGTTGGTTTGATCAGCGCGTTGCAGGACGCAAGTACATTTTCTGGGTTAATTACGTGCCCCAAAAAAACAAACATATCAGAGAGGCCGCATTCAGAGATAAATTCATCGAAGGTCTTACCTTTGCGAGCTGCTCTTCCGCAAGGGCCCGGTAACGTACGCGGCATGTACATCTTACCCGCAAGAACAAATAAAATATCGTTCCGCCCTCGATCCTTTAATGCGCGGGCAATTTCTGCACAGCGATCCACCCCGCGAACCCAGGCAAAATTTGATAAGCTGGCTACTTTAAACCGGTCATCCGATGGAACTAGTATGTGGGGTTTGTGTTCTTTTAGATCAACAATATTGTGGATTACGTCACCGGTTATTGGTAGGCCAGTAATACGTTCAAGCGTGGATCGTTCATTTTCAGTAATAAATATTAATTTGTGTATTGTTTTTGCTATGCACCTAATTTGGAACCGGCAAAAGATTGTGCCGTAGAGGTTGGTGCGAATATGCATCGAAAGTTTGGCGTTGGTGCGTGGTTTTAGCCAGCGAGCCAACCAAAATAAAGACTCATGATTGAAGTGGACTACATCAGCAATTTGGGATGCCTCCAATAATTTTTTCCGAAAATACCGAGACTTGACCCAATCAGATATGAAACGCAGGTAGGCTATTATGTTTCTGCTTAACCTTGGCAGAGAGGAGACTTTTGGCATTTTTGGCTGAACTGTAACTGCTGCGCCGAGGTTCTCATATTTATCTTGGATTGGTCCTGCAGCTTTGCACCAGATGGATACCTCTAGTTTGGTTCGGTCTATATGCGCAATACTTTCATACAGGCTTCGCGAGGACCCGCCGAATCCGCCCTCAATGTCAAGACAAAGCACCCTAAGTTTTTTCACAATTACGTTCTATTTTGTGACAACATTTTAGCAGTAGTCGCCCAGCCAAGATGAAAGGCTGCATCTATTACCGATAGCCCAGAAACAAATTGATCCGAACTCTGAGTATATACAGGATTGACGAAAGCCCTGTACGTCAGCGAAATTCCTGCGCTGGAAAATGTTTTTTTATCTTGATAATTATCACCTCCCTCTCCTGAGAGATATTTACCGCCGGGTGCGAGTATACTAACAATCTCGGCGAGGCGTTTATCGCCCACAAGGTCTCCTAAGACCATTGACGATGAACGTTTGAACGTGCAGCGAAGTTTTAATAATGTACTGACACGTTCGATTAGCTCAATGTTAATGGAGGCTAGGGAGTCGCACGGTAGTTCACAATAAATATCCGTAATATCGGTCCAGATCTTGGCGAAAAAAGGTGATTTTTGATAAAAACTCTTGAGCCCGTCAATATGCCGCCGCACCCAATCATTCTGGGCGGGCATAACATTATCGATGGTATCGCCATATCTAAATGATACTGGCACGGTAAGCCAACGCGGTTTGCCCGAGTGCAGAACTTTGACTCTATTGATATAGCTATTTTTGCTGTATTGCACATCATCAAGAAAAACGAACTCGTCGGCCTCAGAAATTTTTGCGAAGTAACCAAGCCACGGAAGATAATTTGGTTGATGGATAGCTACAACTTTCATTGTGCCCCGATATCGTATGTATCAAGATACAGTGTTTCACCGTCTGCAGTTTTGTAAGGAATACGATCATGAGCCGGCATGTTAAATACGCCGTTTATCGCTACGATTTTTCCACCTATTTCAATTGTTGCGGGTGGCCAAGGAGGGCTTAGTGCTCTGACCGTGTTTCTGACTTCTTTAGCAGTAAATTCGGAAGTCAAAAAGCCATCCTTTGGTTGGCGGTTTGGCCATACTCGCCCTTTACGGAGATCAGGTTTGCGTGGGATGAAATTTTCCGATGTTGAATTAAGCCATGCCTCCTTAAAAAGAGTGACCCCGGCATGAATCATATCGTTTCGCAATTCAAATGCGGTGGCATCTTCATTAATGGGAATTACTGTCTCGGCCCATATTGGCCCAGCATCTACCTCTTCAACTATTTCGTGCCATGTAATACCAAGTTCTTTTTCGCCATTAATAATTTGCCATTGCATCACGTTGGCACCACGGTAATCAGGAATTTTTCCACCATGCATGTTCAACATGCCCCGAGGGTAACGCTCTAAATCTTTTTTACTAATGATTTGTGAGTAGAGCCAAGATATCGCACGTTCAGCTATCGGTAGCGTATTAGGCAATGCTTCTCCGCGCTTGTGCTCAAAAACTTCAATATTTGACCTTTGGCATAACTCTACGACATTAGCCACTTTTTCTGATGTTCTTCTGTTTTGAGGAATGATGACACAAGATAGTTCGACACCAGAGGGGAGCATATTTTCTAGCTGCAGTCCGCTTGGGTCGGTTGTAAAAAGGTGTATTCGCATATCCGGATATGATTTACGAATTGTTATAGGATTGGGTTTTCTTGCTCAAGAGAAAATGCCCCAGGGCTAGATGTTTTAAGCCTGATTTCGTCAGTACCCGGATAGCATCTTCTGGTGAGTGGACTATCGGCTCTCCATGTAGATTGAATGATGTATTCACTAAACCACCGCGTCCAGTCTTCATTTCAAAGGAACTAAGAAGACCATGATAATCAGGATTAGCTTTCTCTGTAACTACCTGAGCTCGAATTGTGTGGTCACGCGGGTGAGTCCCGGCGGATAGGTGGTCACGACCTTCGTTATTTGTTTCAAATGTGTGTGTCATGAAATAGGGCCTCAGATTTTTTGGGTCGCTAAAGTATCGATGGGCGCTCTCCTCAAGCACGGACGGCGCAAAGGGCATCCAGAAATCACGCTGTTTAATTGCCTGATTGAGCTGATCAACGATGCGGTAATCATGTCCGCTTACAAGGATTGAACGATTACCAAGAGCGCGGGCACCCCATTCCATTTTTCCTCGCGCGCGTGCCACGACTTCACCTTCAGCCAGCAGGTCAGCAACTACACCATCAACATGCTCCAGCTCCGCAACCTCTATGTTGTCACCGCATATTTCCGCAATTGCCCGTTCTTCTTGTTTTTTAGTGAATTCACCCCCGAGGTAAAGATTTTCAAAAATACTCTCACTATGATCGGTTTGTTCGTTTTGATAATAATATCGGTGAAGGCATGCACCAATGGAAAGTGACTCATCAGCACCGCTTGGCATCACGTAAAAACTAGTCACCTCAGGTAATTGTGCAATGAGCATATTGGCTTTAACATTCATGAAAACACCACCACCTGCAACAATATCGCTGATGCCAGTTTTCTTGATACACCCACGCACCCAATCAACTAGCATTTCCTCTGTGAAGAGCTGGGTTGCGCCTGCTAAAGTATCGAAGCGAATGCGTTCAAAGGATTCGCGCAACACATTGTAGCAGTAATTCATTGATATTTCACTGTTTTGAACGAATGTGGTTTTATCATCCGAAAGCTTTAGAAGATTACGAAAAGTACCAGCTGCGATATCGGCTCTTTCAGGATCCGCATATGGCGCCATGCCCATAAGTTTGTACTCGTGCTCCCAAGGCGTCATCCCTAAAAGCATTGTGACACGGGAATATATCTTGCCTAGAGAGGCATGGCGGTCGATGATCCCGATACGTTCGATAGTATTGCCGGAGCATACTGAAACGGACCCTGCAAGTCCATCGCCAGCACCGTCGCAAGTTAATCCAAGAATTCGTTGGCCCAAAGAAACATTGGGTGCAGTAAAGTATGCAGCAGTCAGATGCGCAAGGTGATGTTCAACGAAGAATACTTTGGCAGACGGAATACTCAAGTGGTTGCATACAGCTTCTATACGCGCTGTTTTGCGCTGTTCAAAGATTACCTTCTGATATTCGCGCGGCTTTGCAAAATCGGCACGTTGTTCCTCGATCCCGACACAATACCAACTTTCCAATTCTGTAAGATACGACTTTTGGTGCATGAAAAGTGAGGCATAGGCAACTTCTGAAAGGTCCTCACTCTCAATACCTTCAATGCGCAGAACTTCTTCGATGGATTTAGCAGGATATCCGACCTCATTTTTGGATCGGCTCAAGCGCTCCTCAGAAACTGATGCCACGATTCTACCATTGCGAGAAAGACTCGCACCACAATTATGTCCATCATGGATACCTAAGATATACGTTGGCAGGCTCATTTAATTACCTTCAAAGAATTTTTGCAGATACCTTTTTCAATCGGCATCGAATAAGTGAGGATAGGCATGACCATAGGGCTCACAATTACGGCCAAGCTCCTTTCGCAAATATAGATGCCGGTCGTCGGCAAATTGGTCCAGCCTTGAAACAGGATTAGTATTGTCATTCTTTGTCCACCATATCGGGTGGGTGAGTAATTGCAAAGAGTGTCTTTCCCTCACTGTCTTTAGACTTTGCGGGTGGCCATATGCCCAGTGGCCGCGAGAGTCTGAACAGTATGCCATTTCGTAAAAAAAACGCGGCTGATAAGCATGGCGAAGACCAGCCAGTGATTTTTCTCGCCCAAGTAAAGATTTTTTTGGACGGTGGAAGCTTATCATTTCAACTTCGCAGCCGGTTGCACATTGTAGACAATCGACCTCCCACTCAGCTGCATCCTCGAATTCATCATTTTTGTATAGGGACGCATCGAAATGGAGACCAACTTTATGTCCATGGCTCAAGATATTCTCTACCGCCTGCAATCCATTCTTGGAAAAAACATTGTACATTTCAGTCCGCAGTAGAACAAAATAGTGGGCAGAAATACCAAGCCGGCTTTCTACCTGTGCAATCTCAACTGCAGCCTCTAGACTCATATCTATATCATGTCTTAACACGAGGTGGGATTGTGAAGGGTCAGCATCGGAAAAATCTCTAACCTCATATCCATGTTCAAGCAAACCTTTGATTAGAGCTTCATATCCCGCTATAGAAAAAGCTTCGTTAGTAGTCATTCTGCCACTCCATCAAATGGCTGGTTGTTGAACCAACTGGAAAAAGTCAACAATTGCATCAGCAGTTTTTTGTGATTAGCTTTACCACTCATGTGTGCTGAAACAATTTTGCGAATTCCAATTTGTTTAAAAAGGCCTGATTCGTTGATTGCAGGATCGTCAACTAAACGTTCTGCACGTTCGCGCCAGGCGGGGTTACATCGGAATAACATGGCCATATCCATCCATGATCCATGTGTGAAGGTCGGGTCCGGCAATTGGGTGCGGGCAGCCAATCCAATACGACGAAAAAACGCCCGTATAAGTACCAAGGCAATTTGTCTTGAAAATCCGAATCGCGCGGAAAAACCAGTGTTTGAATCCGGAAGTGTCATAAGTTTTGGGCAAAGTTGCATCATTGCATTATGGGCAACCTTTCCCTCTGCACGCCAAGAAGGTGGCATCGACAAGTATATGTCGAAGACCACCGGATCAAAGGCAATCGGTCGATGATGGAGCACTTCATCAATTGAAACAAAATCGGAGTATGCGTAGTGCCTTCCAAGAGAATGCAGAATGAACGCGTCCCAATTATTATATTCATCATCAACGTCTGCATTTGAAAGGGCTTCCTCCATGCCCGTAATACGACGCTTATCGAACTCTGCAGCAAAACTCGGCCTTAATATGGTTTTAGCTAGTTCAGGCGAGATGCCGACACGCAAGCTGTCGGCGATAGTGGATGGGTTGCTATTTGAAATTCTGCGCAGCATTGGTAGCCGAGTGACGGAGCCGGCTACTTTGAGTGTTTTACACGGTAAATAATAGCCACGCAGAGTGTAATCGAGCCCGTGCCCACTTAACATGACATCATAGTTTTTTGCAATTGCCGACAGGCAAGGAAAGAGATTGATCGGCGCTGAAAACAGCCCATCACTCGCAAAGGTTGCTGGAGCGATAGCCGAGCCCAATGCATCAGCACCACAATGGTGAAGTGTGAATGGCACATTGCTGATTTTGCTACTTTTTCGCGCAAGTTCGACTTCAGTGTTATCCCATGCGCCGACAGTTGAACAGCCAATGGGTAAACCAGTTTTTTGGGCAGCACCTAGTACTGTTCGCGAGTCGAGTCCACCCGACATTAGTAAACCGTGTCGTGTTGGATCTGATAATCGTCGTGCAGTTGCTCGTGTAAGAGCGACTGCCAAACCTTCTGCAGCTTCGGCTTTTGTAAACTCCGGTTTAGTCCACGTAAGCTTGCGAGAAGTATTTTTTTGCAACCTACCTTTCTCCCAAACCCAGACTTGAGATGCTGGTATGGAGGCTATGTTTTCATACTGTGTGTGGCACGCAATGGTGCGCTGATAAACTAATAACTCGGCAATTCCTTGTTTGCTTAGGCGTTTGGGAACAATACTCTCGCTTACTAGAGGGATAAGCCTTGAACTTGCTAACAATCTCTTATCATCATGCCAAACGAAAAGGCTGCGAGAGGCAAGTCTATCCGTAATAAGTGTCACTCTATTTTTTATCGGATCAAGTATGGCGATGCAAAAGCTTCCGTTAAGCCAAGCAATTTTGTGCAAGCAATCGACCCGGTATAGATCAGCAATGAGATTTGCGGGATTAGGGTAAAGCCCATCGTCATCAAAAATATCACCACTTACAAGGATTGTAAGCCCGTCCTGAAAGGACACAGGTGGCCCTAGGTATTGAAGAAAACTATGCCATGAATGCCCGAGGGCAAGGTCAGGTGCGGGGCTCGCTTGGCCAAATTTTCGATTAGTAGAAGGGAGGTTTGTTAACATCCTGCTAACAATCGCATCAGCCTTCGCCATGCCAGCCGCAACGCAGAGCGCAGTCATATCACTCGCCCCCTAGCATATCCCACGTGAGCGCTTCACCGCGCATGAGAGTGCGACGAGCTACGCGCCCTAGAACATCGGGCAGATGTTTTGGAGCAATTCCGTGACCCGGTCGGATTGATCGCACATTATTTTCGTTGAGTGGATATCCCTTAGGAATATCCTTTATCACGTAAAGCGATCGACGAAATATAACGTTATCTGTTTCACTTTTTTTTCGGTGGTAATGGGGTTTCCCGAGCGCCTGCCATGCGACATGCACACCATCAACCATTAATTTGAACTCATCTGGCTCCAGCGAAAAGGCTGCGTCTGGCCCGCCATCTTCACGTCGTAGAGTTAAGTGTTTCTCTATAATTACTGCTCCTTTGGCTACTGCGGCTATGGGAACGGTAATCCCAAGCGTGTGATCTGACAGCCCAATTAGCAAACCTAAACGATCGGCGAGATCTGGTATTGTAGCTAAATTATAGTCGCTAGCTGGGGCTGGGTAGCCACTTACACAGTGCATAACTATTAGATTTTCATTCCCAACAGATTTAGCTACCGAGATTGCTTCTTCTATCTCAGAAATATTCGCCATACCTGTCGATAAAATCATTGGTTTACCAGTTTGTGCAACAGTCCTAACGAACGGAAGGTCAATCAATTCAAAACTAGCGATTTTATAAACGGGAGTGTTTAGACTTTCTAAAAAAACAATGGAAGAGGGATCAAAAGGTGTTGAAAAAACAGGGACACCACGCTCACGACCTCGCTCGAAAAGTCTTTCGTGCCAATCCCATGGGGTATGGGCCCATTCGTAGAGATCAAATAGAGAATATCCGTTCCACAGACCGCCTTTAATTTGAAAGTCGGGTCGATCACAATCTAGTGTCATGGTTTCGGGGGTATAGGTTTGTAGTTTTACGGCATCTGCACCGGCTTCTGCCGCTGCGTCGATAATTGCATACGCCCTCTCAATGTCCCCATTATGATTTCCAGAAATTTCGGCAATGATAAAGGGCCGTTCATTTTCTGATATCACTTTTCCTAGTATTTCTAACCTTTTTGTCATGGGCTATTTGCCTGTTAATTTTACAAGATTTGCCGGATAACTGTGAATGCCTCGGCTGCCTTTAACCCGACACTTGCACCTCGTAGACTCGCCAGTGCACGGATAGCCTTTAGTGAACGTGGGTGTGGAAACTCACGTAATTCATGCTTGTAGGCTTCCATTGCTTCACATTTTGTATCCAGCGTCGCGCTGACATTGATAAACTTATTAGGTATGAAAGCCTTATTTTTTTCAATCCCGGCCCATTCTGTGCTCGATAGTGTTTCAAAGGCAAGAATTTCTGATACCGAAAAGCCCGGGACCGGGCGACAAGCAGTTAACACTGCATTGTAAGCCTGACAGTGATCAACATTAAGGTCACCGAAATGATGGGTATATATAATATCCGGTTTACACTTAATAATCTTGCTCTCGATTGGTCGAATAATATCGAGTAAGGCTACTTTATCTAGCCCATTATCCGGAAGAGCTAATCCGTCGATAGACTTTATGCCAAGTATAGAGGCTGCAGTCTTAGAATCTTTGCGCCGGATATCTCGATCATTTTCTATATTGGTGCTTTCTCGCGCAGATACTCCATCTGTTAAAAATAAGATGTGGACTTCATCTCCGTCCATAGAGTGTTTAGCAAGAGTGGCTCCGCATCCAAGAACTTCATCATCGGGATGGGCAGCAACTACTAAGATACGTTTAGTCATTTTACTTTTCTATCTTTTAAATTGGTATTTTTTCGGCTTTCGTGAAATAATAACACGTGATTTTAGTGTGTCATTCTCTAGGCTAACTTCTGAAAATTTTATTAGGTAATCCCCGTGTTCAATGAATGCGGGTGGGTAAGTTTCAGCATCAAGCATCCGAATGTGGTCATAAAGCATGTCCAAATCACCTTGATAAGGTAATTCACTATCTTTTGGCTTTCGTCGATCAAAGTGCGTAATAGGCCCCATTTGCTCCTTAGGTGTCGGAGTAAGTTCCACAATATCTTTTATCATTTCAAATATTATATCTGCCGCACGGGTATAAATTTCCTGCGCACTCCCAATAAGAGGAAGATCTCTTTTCATGTAGATTGGTCCGGCGTCCAGCTCCGGAACCATACGTAAGGCACTTATTTTCGTTGATTTTTTACCGCGTACGATAAGGTTTTGAAGGGGGCTGCCTCCGCGTCCATAGGGCAGATCCGTCATGTGAAAACAAACACATTCATTTTGCTTAAGCACATCATTACTTACTCGCCATGACCAATGCGGGAAAAAAATAAACCGTGGCTTAAGATCATTTAGAAGTTCGCTCTTGAGGCGCACCGGTTCGGTCACCAAATGCCATTGCCCGTTAAGCCTTGGAACGTATTTGTTATATGCGCTGATATTCCACGGTTTGACAGCCGCGACAAGATATTTATCGTTCATTCAATCTGTTCCGGATTGCTGAGGTAGGTTCCTTTGTCGAAAATATAACCATTTTTTTCAAATACCTTGCGTGATGCGATATTTTCATCGAGAACTTCTGCAATTAAAATCGCGTTTGGTAACAAGCGCCGCCCAAGTTTAAGAGCTGCTGATCCCAATCCTATCGAGGCGACGTTTAGATCTATGTAAATGGAAACGTACCAAGACTCTTGTGTGTTAATCGGCACCTTTTTTCTGTCGAAACGCAACACACCTGATGGCTGTCCCTCAAGTTCGACTATCGTAAGAATTCGATTGGGATTTCTTAGCGATTGTGTGAACCAAGCCCGATGTTCTTTGAAGTCAGGGATAGTCGGGTTGGTAAAATATTTTCTCGTCCGAGGGTCAGACTGCCATTTAAATGTTGATAGTAAGTCGGCTTCCGTGGCCCTTCGGATCGAAACACATTTACCATCATTGGTTTTTGGAGCTTTATATATTTCGCTTATAATTCTATTTGTTCCCAGTCCATCGCAAAGGCTCGCGGCGGATTTTGTAATTTTTAACCTTAACTCGTGATTTGCAATAAGCATTTTTAGACTTTCTGTTATAGTGTCTGTCCTATCACCTGAGCCCCCGTTTACCACCAATGCAGCTGAGTTATCTTCCAACGCTTTTGCTATTAACTTCTGATTGTCGAAAGCAACCACTACAATGCTCGGTACCCCTAAAGAACACCGTTCCCACGCAGTGACGCCCGCTGCACCAATAGAAATATCCGTCTGGGCCATAAGTGCAGACATTTGGTCAGTGCCTTTGTGCACCGAATAATCTTGGGCGGTTGATCGACAAAGCTCCTCTATTACAGCAGACTGTCGGAAACCAGTGGGTATAACAACATCCAGCGATATATTGGCCTTGGTGGCGTTTACTGCTTTAACTGCTGTTTCCGTGAGTTCGCCAGTATCGGCACCGCCAAAGCTTATTAAAATTCGTTTTACTGGATTAGACTTTAGTCTTCTATCGATGGTGTGCCTTAGCTTCCAAAAATTTGTGTCCAAGGGTGCATAAGAGGGTCCAAAAAGAGTCTTAGTATGGCTAGGCATCAAGCCTGCATAATCTGATTTATTCCGTCCGAACGATGTGTCAACGAGAATATCACAATCATGTTCTCTATTGGCTAGGTCATCTAAGACGACTATTTTTTTTGCCCAGCGTCGACACAGCGTCTCGTATTTGGCTGATATTTGGTAATGATCGATGACGCAAAGATCATATCCACCAACTATTAAATCATCTAGCTTACAGGCTGAAAGGTCTGATTCGGGAACAACTACGCAGTGATCAAATTTTTCACTTAGAGAGGGGATTAGGTCAAAAGTAGCTTTTGATGAAGCAATAGTTGTTTGCCAGTTTTGGGCTTTTAGCCCTAGTGCTATCGCCTGGCAACGCATGAGGTGTCCCATTCCAATATTTTGATCGGCATCGCACCTAAATAGGGCTAAACGTGTTTCGACCATCCTCACTAATCTCTTTTGCGTAAAAGCCACCAATTGAGATTGTCGAGTCCTGTTGTTCTCCTCCAGAAGAAACCGTTCGCGACGTGCTCGATGTCAGAAAAAGTATCTAAAAATAAGCCGCCGTAATCCCGCTTGAATAAAAAGTCGGTGTGGCCATGGTATCGAACAGTATGCGGGTCAGGGGAAAAGTATTCCAATGCTAATATAAACTTTCTGCTTACCCGGTGGATCTCTGAGAGGGCAGTTTCTAATGCATCATCTGGGATATGGATCAGAACTCCTGAGGTGAAAACCAAATCAATTTCCGAGTCTTCCAGGGGAAGTGCTTGCAAGCTGCCAAGGTGGGCTCGGCAAGCAGGCACAACGCCAGATTCTAAAAGGACTTTGAGGGCTGTTTGGTTAGGTTCGACCACATGGAGTGCTGCATCAGTTAAGTGAGAGAGTGCATGAATATTAATACCTATGTTACAGCCGGCTTCAAGAATTGACCCAGGGGCATCACCATCTTCAATGTGTTCAAAAATATGACTGAATGCATAACGGCGTTTTTCGATCACTTCGGGTGTTATGCTGTTACGTTCGACGTACTTCTCTCCAAAAGTGCCGCTCCACGCATCCAGTTGTTTTTGCCCCTTACTCATATTGCTGCCCCTGGCGTCCCAGGTAGCAATGGATTGTCGACATTATGATTTATTTTTAGCATGTTCGGATTAACATTGAATAAATCCTCAAGTGAACGAAGGCCAAAGAGAGAATTTTGGGGATACAAATAGTCATAAATTTTGGAAATCAATTCATAATCCTCCCACGTATCGACTGTCAGTCTCCAGTGCCGCCGGTCGGGACGATAGTCCAATTCAACCATTGGAAATCGACTAGGTTGGCGCCATATAAACGGTGTTACATGTTCTCTTTCGTCTTGGAGTTGTGCTTCATGGTGAGCTTTAGAAAGCGCATCGTAACTAAAAACTTCGGTGTCAAATCCATGGGGGTACCCGCTTATAAAAGCTGTCCTGGCATATGCCACAGCCGAACTGCAAAACACACTCAGAACATCGCCGCTTATTTCTGGATCAAACACTGGGCAGTCTGAAGTAATGCGCATTATGATTTTGGCATCCATATATCGAGCAGCTTGGTAAGTGCGTTCAAGAACATTATTTTCATCTCCCCGGAAAATGCTAACAAAACTTGGTGCTGCAGCTACGATAGGATCATGCTCGGCTCCTTCTGGCACGGCTAAGCAGATCGCATCAAGCCCTCGCACGTGCTTCAAGCGTTCGAGCATCCGCTCCAACAACGGAGCGCCACATAAAGGTTTCAGGACTTTTCCGGGTAAGCGGCGCGATGTCATTCGCGCTTGAATTATAGCAACTGTCTTATCCTTCATATGGATTACGCGGCCTTTACTTCTAATGCCGCGGAAAGGGCCTCTACCACTCGGTCAATGTCACTATCGGTCATACTTGCGAAAAGAGGCAAGCAAAGTGCTTTAGAATAATAAGCTTCAGCGCCAGGAAGGTTTTGTTTTCCGTATCTTTGTTCGTAATACGGCTGGCGCGTAAGTGGCATATAAAGAACCTGACTTCCTACATCACGTTTGCCCAGCTCCCTCATTACTGTTGCTCGGTCTGTATTAGCTTGATCAAAATCAATCAGCACTGTTGCTACGTGCCAAGCCGGCATCCCCGCGCCCATTCGGGCGACAGGTCGCACTATAGGTGCTAATGGCGCGAGCTTTTCAGCATAAGACTCAACTAATTTGTTTTGAATTTGCACGAAATTTTCGAGCTTGCGCAGTTGACTTAGTCCCAATGCACAATGAATATCGCTGGCACGGTAATTGAAACCAAGCAAACTCATTTCATAATACCATGGGTTGGCATTTCCATCGGAAGCAAATGCTTGGTCGGAAGCAGTAAACTCTTTTGGATCACGCACCATACCATGGTTGCGAAATCGCATCAGTATTTTGGCCGTATCGCTATTATCAGTAGTGATTATACCACCCTCCCCCATGGCAATAGTTTTTACGGGGTGAGCAGAAAAAACAGTAATTCTATCAGAGCCTCCTCCAACTAAACTTCCATCTTCATAGCGACCGCCTAAGGCATGGCATGCATCCTCAATCACAACCAAGTTTTTTTGATCCGCCCATGGCTTCAAAGTAGCCATATCGCAGCACTGCCCATTGAGGTGGACTGGAAGTATGGCTCGTGCATTTTTGGAGCGTGTCAAAGCGGCATCAGCTGTTTCTGGTGTCATTAAACCGGTGTTCGGATCCACATCAGCAAACACAACTTCTGCACCAGTGAAACGGACTGAATTAGCTGTAGAAAGAAATGTGATCGCGGGTACTATAGCTGCTTCACCTGAACTAAGCCCCAATGCGCTAGTTGCGATATGTAATCCAGCAGTACCACTGCTGCAGGCCAAAGTATGCTTAGCATTCACCAGCTCACTAAATGCGGTCTCAAATTCGATGACTTTCGGACCGGTAGTCAAGAAGTCGCTCCGTAGCACGTCTGTTACCGCTGCTATGTCATCATCATCGATGTTCTGGCGAGAATAAGGCAAGAAATTTTTCAAAACGATTTACCTAATAATGCAGTTAGGATATCAGGTGTTAACCAGTCTTTATTGACATCGCTTTTGTATTCGAAGCCCTCTGGCACGGGCTCACCTTCGGTCTGTGTGTATGTATCTCGCGACCAGAAACCTAAAGATGGTTCGATTACGTAACGATCTTTCAACTCAACTGTGCTCCTTGCTTCATCTTCAGTAACAAGTATTTCATGCAGTTTCTCGCCGGGCCTTATGCCAATTATGTCATTCGGTAACTTGGGAGCCAAAGCATTAGCAAGATCAGTGACTTTCATGCTCGGTATTTTGGGAACGAAGATTTCGCCACCTTTCATCACTTGGAGAGAGGAAAGTACAAAGCTGACCCCCTGATTAAGGGTAATCCAAAAGCGTGTCATTCTCTCATCCGTTATTGGTAGAGACGTAGCACCATTTTCAATCAGATTACGAAAGAATGGCAGCACAGACCCGCGAGACCCGAGTACATTCCCATATCGCACCACTGAGAACCTTGTGGAACGCTTGCCCGCAAGATTATTGCCTGCCACAAAGATCTTATCAGCCGCTAGTTTGCTTGCTCCATAAAGATTGACTGGGTTGGCAGCTTTGTCAGTCGAAAGTGCAAGAACCTTTCTAACACCACATGCTAAAGCCGCCATCATTACGTTTTCCGCGCCATTCACGTTTGTTCGAATACACTCCATAGGATTGTATTCTGCGATAGGCACGTGTTTTAGAGCAGCAGCATGGATAACAATATCGACATCTTCCATCGCAAGCTTTAAGCGTGTTAAATCGCGTACGTCGCCTATAAAAAACCGCAGGGGTGATTCTTTGTCAGATTGCACGTTAAATCTATGGCCCATTTCGTACTGCTTAGACTCATCACGTGAATAGATTATGAGCCGAGAAGGTTTGAAATGTTTCAATATACTGGTAACACACGCCTGTCCAAATGAACCGGTCCCGCCTGTAATTAGTACAGATTGGTTGTTGAGCGAGAGATCACTAAAATCGAAATTTTCCAACACAAGGAAGCCTTTCATTGAAATTCTTGTTAACGATTTTTTCTTGTATTTATGCTTTAGCTGTCAAAGGTTGTTGCTTTTCATAAGCATCTCGATACCATTTATTATGCTGTAATATGTCTTGATGTGTTCCAATATTTTCAACATTTCCATTATTGAGCACTACGATTTGATCTGCATCAGAAATTGTTGCGAGACGATGGGCAACGACGATTATGGTTATTTTTCTTTGATCACGCAGACTTTGCAACGTATGCCGAAAGGCAGTTTCTGCCTCTGCGTCTAGATTGCTGGTTGGTTCATCTAAAATCAATATCGGTGTTTCCCGGTATAGCGCGCGAGCTAAATCTAAACGCTGAAGTTGGCCGCCGGATAACAATACTCCGCGTTCACCTATGAGGGTATCATAACCGTTCGGCAGTCGAGAGATGAAGTCATGGGCCCCAGCTGCTTTTGCTGCGGATTCTATATCCCCTGTAATTGATTCAGCGCTTCCGTATGATATTTGCTCTTTGACCGATACATTAAACACAATTGGGTTTTGCGGTACGTAAGAAATTCCATGGCGCAGGCTTTGCAGGTCAAAATCTCGGTACGGTGTACTGTCAAAAAATATGTCGCCAGAACATGGTTCACGCAAACGTGGAATTAAGTCGATCAAAGTTGTTTTCCCGGCACCTGATCTGCCAACTATTGCGGTCATTTTGCCAGCTGGAATTGTGAGGGATACAGCCCTGAGAGCTCTTGTGTCTCTATCCTTTGGATAAGCGAAATGGAGTGACCGGAATTCTATACCCGACTTTAATTTTTCAAATTTAAGGCCTCCCTCAGAAACTTCTTTTGCGGCATTCATTGCTGCATGGCGTTCACAGAGTTTTTCCAAGCTTCCTTGTGTCCCAAGGGCCGATTGCCCAACTGATATAAGTTCTTTTACTGCTGGCAGGAGACGCATTAAAGAGATTATTGCAAATACTGCGATTTCACTTAACTTCAAATTTAAAAGTCCGACGCCGAAATAAAGCACTGCAAAACCAAGAGCAAGTGCGATGGGCTCCATTAATACGTTTACGCGAGCAAGATATGTGTTGATCGTTATGTAGCGTTTGCGCTGCTGATCAGTAAGATAGCGCATTTCTCTGCGCTCAAGACCCTCAGCGTGGCTTAAGCGAACCAGTCGAACTGATCCTAGGCGTTGAATTAAAAAAGCTGCCATGCGTTCATTTGCATTGGCAAGTTCACTGCCCGTCGTTTGCGTCCGGCTAATAATATTTCTTAAAACCAGTGCGCTCATTCCTAGAACGGCTATTGCAGCAATCGCAACCGGTCCGGTTATAAAAAGAAGTATAACAAGGTAAACCAAAATCATAAGGACATAAGTAAACACCTGAACCGGCGCAAGAAGTGTCTGCACTCCAAGAGTGAGCTCTGTAGTCATGCTATTAATTACTGCCCCTGTTTTCTCTTGGTCATGATATTCTGAATTTGCTTCAAGGTAGGCCCCGAACATCATATTTCTGATGTTACGAATAAGACCGTGTAACAAGCTTTGAAAGTATATTTGTCTAGCGTAAGAGAAAATCTGGCGAATACAAATGCAACTAAAGCTGGTAATTATCAGAGTTGCTAATGTTATCGGGATACCAATGTCGCTGTAGAAAGAAGCTAAATAGGACCAAAAAAGGGATTGCTGGCTTAATCCGTCTAAATTCCCACCCGCTTGGACAGCATCCACAATCGGCAGCAACATAGCTAGTCCGATGCCTTCGAAAAGAGTTGCAGATAATAACAATGCGAGCAAGACAAATTCTTTGCTTTTTTTAAGGCCGAAACGACGTCCAGCATCGAAATATGAGCGTACCGCTCTCATTTTTGTTTTTTTTCTCTTGAATTGTAGCTCTCATCAGCTCGCTTTAGATCATCTGGACGGCCCACATCGATCCAAGGTTCATGTATAGGAAAAAGGCCGACCTTTAGGCCTATTCCACGGCCTCGATTTAATAAATCAGGCATGTCGAATGGCACATTTTTGGGAACAAGCGCACAAAATTCTGGTGATAAAAAGTATATGCCCGCCGCAACAAAGTTACGAATTACCGGCTTTTCTTCGATGCTAAGAAATAGTCCATCCTTGTCCTTTTGGACGACACCGAACGGTACTTGTGTATCATGTTGAGCAACAGCGACTGAGGCATCGTAGCTATGGCGCCAATGAAAATGATTAAGAGCAAGAAAATTGGTTTGAGTTACTAGATCGCCGTTTATTACTAATACTGGCTGGGAAAGGCCGGCGGGGAGAAGGCCAATTGCTCCAGCTGTGCCTAACATTTCGCTTTCTTCGATAACTTGAAAAGAGGCTGTGCTACTGCGTGTTTCTAAAAAGGACCTAATTTGGTTAGCGAGGTAATGGACTGAAACAAAAATATTCTCGACACCTGCTTCTTCCAGATTGGAAATGATGCGCTCCAAAATAGGTTGATCCCCAACGGATAATAGAGGTTTTGGTGTATTTCTTGTTCGTTCACCAAGGCGAATTCCTCTTCCCCCCGCCATTACCAATGCTGTTTTAAGTCTAGGGGTGTTCCCACTTGGGATCAACACTTCCACTAAAGTGCCGTCGCTATTCACAAGAGGAAGAAATGGTACTTTTTGTAGTATTTTGATATTTTCTGTGTCATTTCCGAGCTGACCGAAGCGTGATTGATGGAACATACATCTGCTTGAGGGATCGTTTAGAGTGGCCCCATCTAAAATTGCGCGCCTCACATCACCATCAGTGATTGTTCCTATCGGTTTTCCCTTACAATCGATAACGATAAAGAATAAATAGTCCGACTCGTTTAGGCGTCGCAGTACCTCATGCGTGGGGGTTTCCGGTGAGCATGTCACGGATGTTAAGTCACTTAATCTGAGAAAGTTTGCCATTTTAAAAAGCTTAGCACTTATTTTTCTTACGCCAGGAACAAGTTGCATTTATTGCCTCAGCTGCGTCGACGATGATCGTCCTTGCGTCACAAATAGTTCCAAGGTGCGCAATTTTTTTTTCTACTAAATTTTCAACTGCACCGGGGAACCATTGCCACGAAAGACTTCGGTCGTGATAGTCAACCCACCGTTTTTTACCATTAATTAGCATAGGTGAAGATTGGTTAACGAGCGAACCGTCATCTATTTTGTCACTGCTTAAATGCAATAACGTCATGCTCTCGTATGGTGCACCAATCAGGAGAACCTTACCCCCAAAGTTACACAAAGCTTGCAGTGGTGACTTTTCCCCAAAACGACTATTTATATCGTGTGTTTTAAGCAATTGTTTTGCCGCGGGTCCGCGGGCAGCAAAGGATGAGACAGGGTGGTTACTACGTTCGGTGCCCGGCTCATTGCGAAAAAGTTCCGCTAAAGCACCAATGTCTTTGGTCGGAGTGAGCTTTGCATCAAAGGCTGGTAGAGATTCCCGAATAGTTTTCCAATATTTCTCGTTTACCGGAGGCTTAAACCAAGTTGCAGGGTCTGTTAAATCACCGGTAAAGGCGGGCATCATCAAAGTTCCGTTGCCGATCGCATCGTAGAGCGCATCTAAGATCGTTCTCAGCCCCCCAATTATAAAACCAAGACTTTTAGTAGAAACATGAACCATAAGAATATCGCCCTTTTTTACTCCAATCTTTGCTAGAGCTAGGGCCAGCTGCGGGCGGGTCGTAAATTTATTTGGTTCAGTATAATCAGGCAATTGAACAGCCGTAACATTGGCCGAGGCGGGGCCAGTTGCTAAATTAGCTATGTCTTCATACCAAAGCCGAGCATTAACACAAGCGGGCTCTATTAATTTTTGCATCTCAGTTGGGTTTTTATCTAATTTGGAGATCAAATGAATTATTCGAAATAATCGTTGCTGAGCAATAATGTCCAAGGGAAATTCTTCGTAATGCTTCTTCATGATGTGCAATCGTTTTTTGGCAGATTCAATTGTCGCAGTAGGTCTGAAGCCGAGCTGATTATTTTCGTGGTCTCTATAGTCTGAAACGATACCATCGGCTCGTTGTCCTTTAAGTCCGCTCTTGAGTAAAACGGTAAAAAACCACCAGTCTACAGCGGCGATTGTTTGTGGGACGTTATCAATCAAGGAAGGTATTTTTTTTCGCCAGATCGCAGAATTCGAGAAACCCAGCCAGTTCCGGTCAATAATACTCTCAGTGCGACTAATTCTCTTAGGCACTGCTGCATCAGAAAAAAAACTAGAATCTAAAACAGAACCATTTTGGTCTATTGGTTGCATATCGCCATAACTAAAATCCGCATCCTTCAGAGCGGCGGCGTGTAAAGAAAAGGCATTAGCCTTCAATCGATCATCAATATCGCAAAATATAAGGATATCTGCTTGGCTCCTTATTGCACGAAGTAGCATTGCTTCGCGCACTTGCGCAATATTTGCACCGGTTGCAGGGATTGCGTAACTAACCGGCAATGAGCATGCTAAATTTTGCAATGCATCATCGGTGTCGTTTACGCCGTCTAATGCAATAATAACTTCAGTATCGTAACCATTACTGGCTGAGATCGCACACGAAATCCAGTCACTAAAGTAGGTCCGGGCCTCCTCATAGACTGATGTGCAGATAGCAAACCGCATTATTAATTGCTGAGCTCGAATTCAGAAAGGTTCAAAATGGTATCTGCCTTGATATTATTTCGGGCTGTAGATCCAATAAGCAGGGTGTCGGCGTTAGGGGCTAACCCTGTTCCAGGTCGTCGGTAAGTAATATCGGTCTGACCAATAACTTCTCCCTTTTTTATATCGCGTGCGCTTACAATGCTGCGACGATATTCTGATTTGCGGCTTGGATCTTCAGGCGGCAAGCGCTGAGTTGATCCTAGCGCATTAAAAATTCGTTCTGCTCCTCGCACAAGCGTAGCCATCTCATCGGGCTCAGCAGAAATCTTGTGGTCCCAACCAAACATATCTTTATCAAGTGTGTAGTGCTTTTCTAATATTACGGCACCTTTTGCTATTGCGGCTAGACTAATCTCAATACCAAGTGTGTGGTCCGAAAAACCGACAGGGTAACCGAATGCATGCCGGAGCATGTCCATATTATTCAAATTTACTTGATTGTCGTTCGGCGGATAAATAGATACGCAGTGAAGAATGACGATGTTACGATTTCCCGTATTCTCAATAGTGCTTACCGCGTGACCAATTTCTTCTAGAGTTGCGAAGCCTGTAGAAAGTAATACCGTTTTTCCAGTATTCGCTGCGTAGCGCAGAAGATAATCATTATTGAGGTCCATTGATGCAATTTTAATAAATGGCACATCGAGTGAAATTAGGTTATCGACTTGACTGTGTTCAAATGGTGTTGAAGAAAAATCAATACCTTGGGAGTCACAGTAAGACTTCAGTTCAATTAGTTCGCTAGGTGTGACCGAGAATTCTTTGACAATTTCTTCAAGACTGTAATCATTTCGTGCTCGATAATCATCATTGAGGAAGAAATTATTCTCATAGACCTGTTTTGAAAAAATACTAGTGTCCCACGATTGAAATTTCACACAATCGCAGCCAATTTTTTGAGCCTTCTTAATCATTTTGCGTGCTAACTTCATATCACCGTTGTGATTAGCCCCAATTTCGGCAATCACATAGGTCTTTTGCCCATTTTGGAATCGCATAAATTAGTCCCTTTACATTTATTGAGTTAACCACTGAATTTGTGTAGTGCGGGAATTAAACTGTTGTTAGTGACAATCTTTTCTTGAACGATAACAGTGCCTGCGCCTACAAAACAATGTGTTCCGATTTTGCAATTACCAAGGATGATCGCACCAGGGGCAACATGGGAACCAGCTCCTATATTACTATCATGCTCCACAATGGCACCGCTGTTAATAATTACTCCTGTACCCAATTTGACACCCGGTTGTACAACGGCACCCGCTAATATCACCGTACCTGGTGCAAGTGAGGCATTTGCACTGACGTAAGAAGCTGGGTGGACAACCGGCGGTGCTTCAAAACCACGCGCTAACATAATACTGAGTAATTCTAGTCGAGCTGCAAGTTTTGCTGGGCTTATTCCCCCAAGTCCGATTGCTAAAACACCATCTTCCGGCTCAACTTGACTTTCATCACGCACATGCCGGCAATTTATCCAGCTGCACACCTTTGGATCTACATATGCGCATATTTTACCCCCACCAGCGGTGATAGCTTCGACAAGGGATTTAGCGTGGCCGCCAGCACCCAATAATATGTGCGATCTCATGCTGTAAACTCAAAAGTACTTCCGCACCATGAGCCGAGTGCTTCGATTACTCGCCCCTGCGCACCTTCGTCGAGGTGGCTTGAGCTGGGAAGTGAGATCACGCGTCCGGTCAGAGAAGCTGAAACTCCGCGCAGTAGGTTGGGCATCTCAGAATAAGGTGCTTGGGCAGATAGCGAGCGCCAAAATTCCCTAGCCTCAATCCCAGCCTCTGCCATGGCGTGAATCAAACAGGAACCGTCTTCCGGTGTTGCTGTGAGAACAGAGTAAAGCCAGCAACTATTATTTGCCCACTTGGGGCGTGGCATTGGCATGAGATCCCTGCGACCAGCGATGGCTGCATCATAACAAGTAGCAATTTTCTTCTTTGCCTCTAGCATTGTCCCTAGTCGTTCGATCTGTGCCAGTCCAACTGCTGCATTGAGATTAGTCATTCGGTAATTGAAACCAATTGTATCGTGGACATACTGCTTACCAACTCTAGCTTGAGTTGAGAGGTGACGAATTCTTTTCGCACGAGCATCGCAATTACATACGACCATCCCTCCCCCGCCAGCAGTAACAGTCTTATTTCCATTGAAACTAAAGGCGGCAAAGTCACCAAACGCTCCAGCAGGCTGACCCTTATATTCAGCACCAATCGCTCCAGCGGCATCTTCTATTAGCGGCAACTGTTTTGCAGCAACGCGAAGCGTGTCCATGTCCGCTGTCTGTCCTAATGGATGAACAACGATCACTGCTGTGACGCCATGATCATTCTTATCGAGCACTTCAGCCACCAAGTTGGCATCCAAGCTCCAATTGTCATGTGTAATATCAACGAAAAAGGGAACTGCACCTGCATGGCAAATTGCATTTGCAGTGGCTGCGAATGTCCAGTCCGGCAAGATGACACGGTCGCCTGGCATTACACCAGCGGCCAGCAGAGCAAGATGAATAGCTGCTGTACCATTTACTGTAGCAATGGCGTGACGACGATTTGTTAAAGCTGCTAGCTGATTTTCGAACTCGACCACAAATGGGCCTGCGGAGGAAACCCAATTGTCATCAACACAACGTGCAAGATAGTCTGCTTCACACCCGTCTAGATCAGGCGTTGCCAGTGGGATGTGTGTGGGCATGCTCATAATCGAACCGGAATACCTTCGGAGTGCAACGCGTGCTTAACCATGTCTGGAGTTGTTTTTGTATAGTGATAAATGCTGCCTGCTGCCACGGCGCTGGCGTGCCCTTGGAGGATTGCAGGGGGAAAATCCTCCGGTTTGCCCGCGCCACCGGCAGCAATGATGGGGATAGCTACCGCATCTGCGACTGACCGAATTAGTTGACAATCAAAGCCTTCCATGGTGCCATCATGATCGATCGAGTTTATGAGAATTTCGCCAGCACCTATTTTCTCTACCTCTTGTGCCCAATTTACGGGGTTAAGGTTTGTTGGTTTTGATCCATTGCGAACAAAAACTTTGTATCCAGTTTCAGTTTTAAGTGCATCAATGGAAACGACAACGCTTTGGCGTCCGTAACGTGTCGCCACATCTTTAATAAGTTCCGGTGTTTCTACAGCGGCGGTATTTAAAACAATCTTTTCAGCCCCAGCGGCAATTAATTCCGCTACTTGCTCCATTGTATTAATTCCACCTCCACACGCAAATGGTAGTGTCAACTCTTCGGTGATCATGCGGACGATATCAGGATTTACATTCTTGTGCATTGCACTTGAGCCAATATCGAGCAAAATAAGCTCGTCTACCTGCCTAGCTTCGAAGACTCGCACAATAGATATGGGGTTTGCTACAGTACGTGGGTTAATAAATTTGATCGGTTTTTTTAGCAATCCATCTTTAAGAAGCAACAGTGGTATGACACGGGTCTTAACCATCGGAATTAATTTCTCACGTTTGCTTGTAAGGTGCGGGTGATAAAATTTTTGATTAATCTCTGCCCCTGCCTTTGGCTCTTTTCCGGATGAAATTGAGTTGCGCAAATATTACCATGATCAATTGCACAAACTATTTCACTGCCATATCTAACTGTTGCTCCAATCCATGTCGGATCTTTTAGCTTAAACTGTAAACTATGAACGAAGTAAAAATCTGTTTCATTTTCTAGGCCGTCAAATAGCTGTGATCGGTTTTTTGCACTTACGGTGTTCCATCCGATATGCGGTAACGTAAGTTTACGCTCCATCCAGTCACGTTCATTTTGAATGTCAATAGAAACAGTTTCGCCAGGGACAAGGCCAAGCCCCTTTACTCCGGGACTTTCAGTGCTAGTACGTCCCAGTAACTGCATTCCAAGACAAATGCCTAACAAAGGCTTGCCGAATTTGCCCGATAGCTGACGAATTACCGCGGCGGTACCGTCATCTTCAAGCTTCGCCATAGCATCACCAAAAGCGCCAACACCGGGTAGTACAATTCCATCACATGCTGCGACTTTGTGAGGCTCGTTCGTTATTATGGCTTCGGTGTCAAGCCGTTCAAATATTTTCTGCACGGACCTTAGGTTGCCAATGCCACAATCTATTATAGAAAATCTAATCATGAGTTTATTCGGATCTTGGTCCCGCCATTCCCCACCCTACCCAAGGGTTATCGCGAGCTGCATGGATTTCTTGTCGCATAACAAGACTGCCATCTATATCCCTTAGAAAATTGCCATCTTTCATTTCGAATATTGCCGGATTAGTGAAACTGTCGCAAATTTCGTCAAACTCCTGCTGTGGTAAATGAAAGTGATTGCAAAATCGTTCAATTAGTTCCTTCGGGTACCCTCCGTCGTAGCGGGCCGCGAGGCGCACGCCTTGCTCGCGGGTAGCGATCCCATCGCGAATATCACGGCAGGCATCGTCAGTGGCACGGCCATAACCAAATTTGCAAAATTTTAGATAGTCGTGGATTTGCATTGAATAACAGTCAAGGCCCTCATAGTCCGTGTAGGTGATCTCGTTACGTCCAATCCTCCTCTGCCATCCACGTGCCTCAATGATCTCAAGATTCTTAGGTACGTTCCACTCTAAAAAATATCCGATAAATGCGGCTACACAGCCTCTGTTTCCACCTACCTCACGTAACCGCTCCTTGGATGGCATGCGATAGGGCTTCATATCCTCGAGTGTTATGCCAAGTTCTTCGCCCACCATGTCTTCTGGCCGAAGGCCGTTGAGGCAGCCGAAGTCGTTAAGCCAATCTTCGTCCATCTCGCGCATATTCTTCTCTTGGACCCTGTGAAAGCCACCATATTCCATCTGTGGTGATTCGCCCCAAAGGATAAGTGGCACGTCATGGGCAACAGCCATCCGGAAGGGTAGCGACCAAATTGCCATATGATTGGCCCACTCTGGATCACCAACCCTACGAAAGCCCTCAAGGATAAGTTTTTCATAGACTACTGGGTTCTGCTTAAAGTGTATAAGATCAACCCCCATGCGGCTAATATTTGATAGATTTTCTCGGCCGATCGGTGTGGGCAGGGTGGGTTCTATGCATAGGCATAATGGGTTGAGACCAAATACTTCCTTTGCAACATAGACTTGGTACGTTGAGTCCTTTCCGCCAGAAACGCCAATCAGGCAGTCATACTTCATAGGATCGTTGCTGCGGCAGCTCTCTATCAATTCTTCAAATTGTTCTCGCCGGTCATCCCAGTCAATAGATTCGACGTGTTTGCCATACTTGCGCTGACTTGCGCGGCAGGCATCGCAGACCCCGTTTTCATCAAAATCGAGATCTGGGCGGGAGTCAGGCATTACGCAATTGGTACAGAAAAGCATTGCTTCACCTTTTCATATTGATGGTATGCTCATGGGGATACTGTGAAGTTTGCCGCTTTCATCCTCAAACTTCAGCGCAACTTTTTCTTGAGTGCGCTTCCAATATTCTTCATTTAAGTTGGTATTAAGTGCGACAACTCCGGGATGCGAGCGAAGGTACCTTACAACTTCGGAGAGTCCGGGTAGGTGGCTCGGCGTATATAATTCTTCGAATACTACTTTAAACATTTCGAAGTCTTGTCTGTAATCAAGTGTGAGCCTTGCCTCATCATGTATATGGTCGGGCGACAAAGGGCTAACTTCTGCCTGCCTACAAATACCAGTTTTAGTAAAGTAATATATGAAGCCGGTGTCATTTTGGGTCGAACGGTAGCGGTCAAATACTAATTCCATCGCGTCCTTGGAAAAGCTCTTCACAGCGGTTCCCAGAGGCAATCCCCGGCAGGTAACGATATCAAGATTGGTGTCGCCTAACAAACGGTCCATAGTCAGGTTCATATATTCTGTGGCAGATAATGGGTCATCGCCGTCAACTTGGATCACCGCATCGAAATTGAAGTGGGAAATCGCTGCATGAAAACGCTCGATGATATCATCGGTGGAGCCTCGAAATATGCTCGCACCATAAGCCTCAACTACCCCTACTAACGGATCGTCTGAAGGCTCTTCAGTTGTACAAACGACAATATTTTCTGTTATGATATGTTTGCATGCAGTCACCCTGTCTAGGAGGTGATAGATTATCGGGCGCCCACAAATTTCCATCAATGCTTTTCCGGGGAGACGTTCGGAATCAAGACGAACTGGAATGAGCGCTCCTACTTTGTTGTTCGTGGTAGTCATCGGGTTTGCTTTTCCACAAATTCATGTTTTAGGCAGCCTAAGTGTATATGGTCAATATACGCGTCGCCTAGCCGGTCTTGCTGGCGGAAAGTCCCCTCACGCTGGAAACCAAGTTTTTCGAAAACTCTAATCATTGCGGGGTTCGTATCCATTACACCAGCAGTGAGGCGGCGCAGTTTAGCCTTTTCGAATAGATGGGATGCGAGCAGTGATAGGGCTTCGCTGGCTATGCCCTTGCCCCACATCTTTCTCAAACCTATTAATATACCAAGGTCTGCTGTTCCTGCATACCAGTTGATATGACCGGCCTTGACAGTTCCAATGAAAGTATCGTCGCTGGCAAGGTGCAATGCATAAAAAATATCATCTGGCGAGCTCCAAATAGAATGACAATAAGCAGAAATCTGACTGAAGGAAACGTTAGTTTCTAGATAATGCGGTAAATTAAGATTTTTGACTACTTCTGGGTCGCGAAGCCAAGCAAGATATGAAGGATCTTCTAAATGCTTCGCCTCAAATAGCCGCAATCGACACTTCTCACCAGAAAGATCAATATTTATTTTCTCTAATTCTGATAGGATCATTTTTTCATCTAGGTTCTCGTTTCAGAAATATCGAATAATGTAGAGGAGAGAGTTTTTAAAAGAGACCCGCTTATCTCAGATATTTCTTCAGGAGTCGGTCGTGCTGTGCGCCCATGAGCATCAAAAGAAGACATGTCCAGACAGTATTTTTCAATTGCAAGGTAGTAGCGAGCCCCATCGCGACGTTGGATTTTTTTTGCTTCTTCAGTATTATTTGCAATAATTTCCGGGATATGAGTCAGATCAGAAAATCCCTTAATTCCATAAACATGTGGAAGATCGAGCGCCTGTCCATGTCGACCAAAATGCAATACTGGTTTTCCTAATGCGGCTGCCTCATAGCCTGCTGAACTACTAATAACCGCGACAAGGTCTGCGCGCTTAATGATGTCAACACTGCTTTCATCAATATCTATGAATGCAACATTGGGGAGAGCCGCCAGAGTCTCATAAGTGCCTTTCGTTCGCCGGCCAATTTGGTATGGGTGTTCTTTTACTGCTAAGATGGCATCGGCCGGCAAACTGAGAGCTAACTCAACCGCTGTTGCGAGTTGATTGCTATGTTCTGGAGATAGAACGTTAAGTGAATGTTCGGGTTCGGTTTGTAAAGGAAAATAGATAACCTTTTCTGCGGCCGGTATGTCTTCAATTCTGATAGTAGCTAGTTTTTTTAGTTTTTTTCGATCAAAACGCTGGCGAATTATCATGCGTGCTGTCTCTAAAGAGGAGGGTCCTACACGGCTCTTTCGATAACCGCGTAACCTACCATAAATATTTCGCAGGAGGATAATGACAATTCGTCTCATTATCTTGAGCCAATCAGACCCTTCTTGCATTTGTGCAAACCCTACAACAGATAAGCCCGTCGGTGTGAGGTGTTTATGTACATATTCAATATCGACTTTTCGCGGGGCGGGCTGTGAAGTGTGAAATTGTCGGAAGCACTCAGATTCTTCGAATTCACTGTCAGCCCACAGGTAATAGTCGGCAAACCTCGAATGCACCAGGGATCGGAATGGAACTCGGTTTTGTCGAGCGATCAGGCATGCTGACTTCATATAAACACCACCACCACCTCCCCCAACTAGCATCAAGCCAGGAGGATAGTTCTCAGCCATTTTCTCAAAATCATCAGTTATAGCCATGCAAGTGTGTACCGCGCCTTGGCGGGTTATCATTTTTGACACGTTGGATGCGGGGTGGCCCTCTCCTCCGAGTATAAAAGCGCGACCAATATGTCGGCAGCCAAGCACCATGTCTCGCATCAGTGTGATCCCATGGGTTTTTTCAAAGTTAGCGGCGCGGCAAATTACTTCATGGTCAGTTACACTTTTTTCACTGGCATCCAAGGCGTAGCTCAGGTAGTCAAAGTGAACAGCAATCTCAGCATCCAATGGTTCGTCAAACTGCCGCTCCCAAAATTGTCTGTCTTGCTCATCAGCAATTATGAATAAAGGTCGTAGTCCCAGTTTTTTCTCCAATTCTCTCGCAAGATCTTTCCATAACCAGCGATGCAAAAGAGTAGGAAAAATCCAAATATACCTTTGCTGAACCATCAGAGAGACAACTTCACCAATTTAGTAAGAAGGGCGAAAATAAATGCCACGTTTTGCCAAGAATTTACCAATACTAATCCGGAGCCACTTGAATGCCGGCAAATGAGTTGGATCGGCCCGAAAGGGGTCAAGATGTTCAAAATGGCTAAAAAGTGTCGGGTCAGCGAGAGAATGCTTAATGTCATACAGAACAACACGATTGTTAGCGGTGATCTGGACATGTCCTACCCATTCAGCTTCTTCGGGGCTCAGCATATCATTAATTCGCAAAATACGGCAGGCGTAAGGAGGAACTTTAAGACGAGGCAACTTGTGGCCATCGTGACCTGCTAATGTTGCCAGTATGGGGCGTCTGTAAGGATTGATAAGTGCTATAGACTCTCCATAATCGCGCGATCGATGTATGCGAGCGATTGCTTGCCCTTCAACAAAACGCCCATATTCTGCAATTTGTGCGATAGTTGGCGGTGAGGCATATTTCAGTGGTGCATCAGCAAAAACAGCCTTACGTCCGGGGGCATAGTAAGTGGCGTAGGCAACGGGGCCTATGTAATCTTGTATTGAGGTTTCGCCATTTTTTGTTTGAATATCGAGCTCTAGAAATCCTGGATGTTCTCCCCAATCCGCACCATGATCATGCCAAATTATAGGCTTTGGTGTTTCTGAAACTAATTGTCCACCCTCATACAAAAGAGATACTGAAGTCTCTGTTACAACTTTCCCCTCGTGCACGACCCGGGTAATACATGTTAATTCTGCAGAGCCATTCGCCAGTGCTTTTCCATAGGCAGGGTAAGGGGGTTCTAAGTGCATGTGATAGCCTGGCGGCAACAAATAAATTCGGGGGACGAAATAGTTAGTAGCCATGGTAGGAAACCTGTTGCTAAGAATGGTCTATAGAAAGTCGGCCCAAGTCAGGGCTTGCACAGAATATGTGACAATTATATTCAGCACTTGCAGACCACTTTATGGCCAAGTGCCGACCAGCCAAGGCTGTTGCTTCTGAGTTCGTTACTTGTATTTCATGAATGTGGGCACCGTTGCCCGGTATTTTGGTAACAAACCGTCTTTTTCTCAACTGAAGATCTTCCACATTCATTGGGTACTCGATTGCCACTTTATTCTCGGTTGCAGCAAAGTTTATGAATGATAGAAATACCCTTTGATCGTTTGGGATGTGGGTAAGAGAGAACCACCTTTCTCCTGGATATTTGTAACTTTGCCCATGTACCGAGCAAGTTCCATCACGAGCTAATATCTCAGTTTGGGGCCGTGTTGTGCCACGGAAACCTTGTTTTCTACCGCGGCGTATGACTTCAACCGAACCGATGGCGAGCTCACTATTGCCTTGTGGTGGTTCGATAAATTTTGAAACCACTAAATCAAGAGCGGCTTCCGGTTTAACGCTTAACCGCTGCCGGTGGCATATATTACCGGCAGCGTCACGAGCGGTAAAATCTACGTCAAAGGAGGGGCCACAACGGTCACCCTCAAAAAGCAAACTGCGATTCGACACCCAAATGTGTTGGTCTATTCCGGCGCCTGATATTATAGGAAATCGGTTGGCTAGCCTGTAAGGAACAGACGGAGATATTTTATCTATAAAATCAAATATTTTTCGCTTTAATGAACGCTCGCCCGCCATGCTTGCTTTAGCAGGTTTGTCGGACGAATTTTTTTCACGCGGCAAACTGACGTAGAAGTATTCTAAGTCAAGAAGACACGCGGTGCAGCTGCTGCCGGCCCCAGTTTTATTAAGTACGTCTTCAAACGAGACCTCAGGATTCTCTTGCAGTTCCTTATGATAATCTTTGACCCTTAAGCCTTTGCAGGCACAGATTAGATCATCGGGCATTGCATCAGGCACCGGGATGGATTTTTTAACCATCAGTTTTTTCTTTCAGCAGGCCGATCTCACAGAATACTTTTGCAAAATGGTGGAGTAGTCGAATGTCACAGCCGCTTCGTTCAGCCACTGAAATAAGGTCGTTGTCTCCATCAGATAAATTCATTAGCCACAGCATTGCAGAAACTTGATCAAGATTTTCTTGATAATTTCCGAGGGTTGGATATAGGCCACGCCGACCGAGTTGGACTTCACCGTGTGGAACTTGGCTTAAATACGTTCTGTTATTTTCAATGTGCTGCAATATGAAGGCGCATGTTTGAATTGTTTCTGCCATTGATGAAAATGATATGAAAGAACGATCATCCAGCGAGGTGTGATATTCTGGATATTCATCATAAATTGATCGCAATATGGAAGCTACAGGCAGATTAAAGCCAGGTGAGCAATATTGTCGTTCATCGCTCCCCCAATCTGCTCTGAAGTCTCGCATTTCAAAATCTCCATCAAGTAGGTGTTTGAGTGCTGTTTTGGCCGCCCGGTCGGCAAGGGTTTGCTCTTGGCGCGACGTTTTTAAAAGGTAGGGATGGTCGGTACCAACACAGACAATTTGATATCCTGCAATTACGTGTGATTTTAGGTGTTCTCCAAAATGCGCCAAGTAAACTAGACTGCCGATGGTCTCGGGTAAAAACACAAATCTGTAAGTAAGTCTGCGGTTAGGCCAACTTGCGACTAATCGTGCCAAAAATGCTGTAACGAGTGGGCCAGAAAGTTCATTATTAGCAAGAGAGGGGTGACAGATATTTGTAGAAATCAAAACTTCATCGTTACTCTCGCCGGGTAACACACATTCACCAATTGTTAGCGCACCGTCAACAAACTCAGTGTCTATGAGAACTTGGTAGTCGCCATCTGGCATCGCCATACGCAGTTTGTGGGGCAGACAAAAACCCCATCTTTCATCGTAGTAACTAGTGACGTATGGAATGGCGTCAGGCTGCTCGGGCAAACTATACAAATGTTTGTCCAAATCACTCCGGCTTAAGGTTCCTTGAAATGGAGCGGAATAGTTTAGTAGGTGTAAAGTATGATCGTTGACATCAAGCAGCTTTTTGCCACTAGGCCCCTTTATATATGCTTCCCTGAAGACCCATTCTTTCGGCACTATCCAGTCAAAAACCTGCGTGCCCGAAGCAGTTTCCAAGCACTCTAGTTGTTGCAATTCAGATAGAATTTTGATCGTTTCACGAACGCCATCCCCCGTGATACTTCGCATAATTGGAAATAAACGGTCAAAAAATTTTGCTATTTCTTTTGCAAGATTTTCTTGATTAAGGTTTGTGCAGAGCAACGTTTGCAAGTCTTCCGGGCTTAGGAAATTTGATTTTTGGGTGGTGTCTTTCATATTTCCCTATGTGATACCGCGGCGTGCCAACGCGTCCCGTATACTTGAAAAAGAGGTAAGATTTGTGGACTCTTCAGCATTAAATGCAACGTCAAATTGCGACTCGATCTCCATTATCAGCTTAATATGGCCAAGTGAGTCCCAGCCAGATAATACACCGAGCTCTGCATCACTTACCTCTGTTTCTTTGGGTAATTTCAAAACCGTTTGAATTATTTTAGCTAATCTGATGCCTAACGTATCGCTCTGGGGCATTACCAATTCGGAAGCTGCCTTTTTAGTGAATGAAAAACCCAAAGAACCTTTTGTCTCAGTATTTTCATTTATCGAGATGGCTGTATCAATTGGATTTGTAGTATTATTGATTGCGTCTATTATTGTGTTTGCTACGCGAACGGCTGGAATAGGCGCCTCTAATTTTTCGATATTTGATATGGGGGCAGCCCCTGGTAAATCTGTTTCACTGGCGATTATATCAGGGATAATACCAAACACACGAATTCCAGCCTCGCCATATCGTGCTGTAATTTCTGCTGCAGCTTGCGCCTGCGCTGCCTTTGCCATTGTATAGGCCTGCCAACCAGGGGGAGTAGGTGGCAGCATAGCTTTACTTAGCATACTTACAATAATTCCCGTCTGGGTTCGTAACATCTCAGGTAGTAACGCTGCCGAAATTTGAAGAAATGCTTTTGCATTGACAGCAATTTGTTGGTCTAGGTCTAAGGCAGTCTCTAATAGAGTAACAGGTTTCACCGGAAGTGAGGCCAAATGTATAAAAAGGTGGGGCGCGCCTAATGCCTCACTTGCATCGCGAGCTAATCTGGCACCAGCGTCGGGAAGGGACAGATCACAGGGTAGCGGAATTGCATCGCTTCCAAGAGTACGGGCAAGTTTTTTTAATACATCTACCTTGCGGCCACTTAGAGCTATTCGCCATCCGTCATCACAAAGTGCACGACATACTGCATGCCCGAGCAAGCCAGTTGCACCAGTCACGAGTGCGGTTTTCAACTCGGCCGCGGTGCCAGTCCGAATATTTGTAGCAGTAAAAGAATCCATTTCTAATACAAAGTTGGCGTCATTGAAGGCCCTTTGAAGCTAATAGAGCCAGCCGCCCTCAAGGCGAATTACGCGTTCGCTATTCTGTGGTTTGGTCATGGCTGGGTCGGGGACCCATTTCGGCAGATCTGTGGATTCGCCTTGTAAGCGGCTCAATAGCGTGTGGCGAAACGTTTCATGGGTATGGTGGACAAGGATCTCGTAAACTTTATCTGAATGTTGGCGGCCACTATAGAGCGAAGTGAACTTTTCATACGTGAATGGTTTCACATAACGATATTGCTTGGGATACTTAAGAAGGTATTTGCTCACGTTGGTTTTTTCATAGTGAGGTCTTTGTGCAAAAGCTGCCGCATCAAAATGCATTGTCACGTCTCGAATCATTTGGTCGTCAAACGGATAAATTGACGCATCAATAAATTCAAGCACACCAGCTATTTCGTCGTGACTAGAATCGCCTAGCGCTAAAATCAGATCAGTGAGAAAACTATGGAATGCTGGACGGACTCCATCACTGTGTAATAATCTAGCTATGTATAATGGGTTTAGTTTAACTGATTGCTGCTGCGCAGCCTTGATCATTTCTGAACTGAAAATTTCTGGTGGCGTAGTATAGAATTCACCCTTTGCCTGTTGGATAAAGTCTTCCATGAGTTGTCTGAAGGGCTCAGGTGCCTGCGGGTACTTATCGATAATTTCCACTATCAAGTCGACAATGCTGTGACTACCTAAAAGCACATCCACATCTTTATAAATTTTTGTGTCTAGGAAGAGTGTTTGTAAAAAATGGAATAGTCGCAATTCAAAATACTCGTCACGCGATATGGCGGCCGACTCAGTTATAATTTCTTCGAATTCCATGGCGCGGACGGGACCGTATTCACCCGCACAACCATCAATCAAACGCCACTCACCCTTTAAGCCAAAACGTTTTCGGCTTGCATTCGTTCCCATATCAGAGCCATTTAATAACATTGCAGGGAAAATGTGTAGCCCATCAACTTTCTGATGTACAATCTGTTCGACTCCATCGAGAAAACTCTGTTTTGATTCGCCAGGCAAACCAAATATAAGTTCAACGTTGCTATCTATACCAAGCTTTTTGGCCAGTTCAGCGAGGCTATTAAATGTATCGATTGAGATGTTTGAGCGCTTTATGTTGTCTAAGACGGCTTTATTTTGCGTTTGACGTGAAAGTGATATGGGCGTCATATCTTTGAGTATTTCAGCTATGCGTACGACTTTTTCAGAGCTGTTTTTGGCAAAATACAAATAAACGTTTTGCGGAAATCCTTTAGTGTCCTTTAAATCGCGAAGTACCTGCGCAATCTCAACGTCCCGGGGGAAAAGGCCGAAATTGGCGTCCCCAACATACAAGTAAGGCGTAATAGATTTATTGTGATCAGCAATGTAGTGCAATTCTTCTACAACCCTGTCTTGGCTAAACATTGCTGATTTTGACTTTCCCATCGCGCCCCAATTACAGAATGAACAAGTGTAAGGACAGCCGCGATTGGTTTCAATGATAGGACAGTATGAGGTGTCCGCTAAAAATTCATCTAATAAACCGGTTAAATATGGTGACGGGACATCATTTAAATCTAGGAGGCGCCCTCGTTTCAAGTCCACATCAATATTCTCAAAACGAGACCATGTGCCATCTTGATCAAGGGTAACATTAGCAATCAATTTATTGGTGTTGTCGCATAAGAAAGCCGTGCCAGCCGGCGATGCTACTTTCGCTGCAGCCAGATCGAAATCATGAGCAGATAAACAGGCCATAAGGTTATAGAACTTTACTTCGCCTTCTCCCTCAATGTGGAAATCGATCTCGGGCACCTCTCGGATAAACGAATCAAGCCACTCTAATTCGGTGAAATTATAGTTTGGCCCCCCCATCACCGTTGCGCAGTTCGGATGTAAACGCTTTAACTCTTTTGCAAACCCAATAGTCAGATTTTTATTCCAAATATAATTTGAAAATGCAACGACATCGGGTTTTTGCGTTTGTATGGCTTTAAGGAAACAGCTCGGATCCTTGAAAATTTTTATCTCAAACAGATCTGGCAGCATTTTCTGTGTATAAGCCGCAATGAACCCTATATTAAGAGGGAACGGAATTATGGTCCATTCCTTTTCAGGATTGACATAATTGAGATCAGCAAAAAAGAGCTTACGTTTCATTAATCTCTCCGGCGCGTTCAAGGCCCACTTTATGGACGTACTTTTACGATAGCCTGCCCACGGGCGCAAATCTGTCCTTCATGTAAAGCTATAAGATTCAGTTTCAAGGTAGAGGCACTTACATTAATACTAACTATACGACAAGTAATTGTGACCATGGAACCGACAGGGATTGGTTCCCGAAAGTCGACCGAAAGACTTGATAATAAGGCTCGACGACCCGGAAGTAGCACACCTACCAAGGTTGAAAAATATCCCGCAGTCAGCATTCCATGAACGATGTTTCCGCCATAAGGCAGGCCCTCGCCGTAGGCGGGGTCAACATGAATAGGTGATATATCGCCAGTGAGAGAGGCAAACCCATCAACCTTTGAGCGCCCCAGCAGGGTATCGAAGGAGGCAAACATCCCAGGCGACAATTCCTCAATGCTTAAATCGCGGACTGCAAGCTTGTCATTATTGCTCAAATCATTATCCCTTTGACAGTGAACCAAGCTGGTATGGTGAGCGATGATTTGCCTAGTTCGAGACTGTATTTCTCGTTAGTGTCCTTCCAAAAACCATTATCTGTAAATACGTTTCTAACAGGCTGATTACGTTCCGTCTCAATTATCTCGCCGACTAAAAACTCGATACTTTTCTTTCGCGCTCGGTCCGCTATCCACCCTAGTATGGCGCACTCTACAGTACGGCCAAGAACTCGACAGCTCAGTAAAAACAAATCAATAATTGCAGATTTAGACTGCCATTTTACAATAATTACTCCAATAATTTCCTCTTCACTAAATTTATCTTGCAGCCCAATAGCTAGGATCTCCGCACCAGCAGCACCGAGCTTTTTTAAGTCAGAAGATTGATACCTTCGAGTGGTTGTATTGAATTGATTTGTTTTTGCGATGAGTTGCAGAACGCGGCTTTGGTTGGCTTTATTGAGTGGCTCGAAAGACAACGACATCTTCAAATCATAATAAAAATCTTCTAGGGAATCTGCAGTTTGACGAATACTCTCTATGGCAGCACGCGATTTGTATTGTTGGGAACGACGAAGGTCCTCTGGTGTCACTTCTAGTGATTCTAAACAAGGTAATTCTAGCAGTGCGCGGGGACGCTTAACTGGGTCGTAAGGTAGCTCAGGGACAAAAACTTCAGGCAACTGTTGCCGCACTAAAGCACGTTCATGAGGATCATCGTCTAGAAAGCATATCGAGCCGAGCCCTAATGACATTTCTTCAGCTATACTTCGGATATTATTAGCTTTATTGGTCCAATTGATACGGCTTGCTGCGAAATCATCTTCATTCAAAACCATCTCTGGTCGTTTGGAAAAGGCAGCGAGCGCGTTTGCTTCTGTGTTTTTACTGCAGATTGCGAGTGCAATGCCTCGCTTCGCCAACGCTTTCAGCGTTTTCTGGAAATCACGATAGGCATTTCCTGGGAAGTCTGTTCCTATGCCGATATTCTCTACGCCATCTTCTCCTATTACTCCATGCCAAAGTGTATTATCTAAGTCAGTCACGATTAGTCGGGCTGTTTTTTGAGTTAGCGCGAGCATAGTACCCAAGAGGCGTCGCGAAAGAAAATTACCAAAATCGCGGCTGAAAGGTATGCGGCCAAGATACCAAAATTTATCATCAGACAAATTGTGGCTACCAAAAGATGAAGTTATCACCTCGAAATCCAGGATAAAAACATCGTCCTTTTTAAGCTTCTTACTAAGAACCCGGTTTGCATGCTTGATTGCTTCCTTGTGGCCCATTTCCTGACTACTGTCTGATAGACCAAGATAGGAATTAGCTGGCGTCGCAAAGTTCAAGACTATTATTTTTGCACCCGATCTCTCTCGAGCCACACGAATAGTCTTGGTGTAAGACTGAACTCGATTTTCGATGTCATCTTTCCAGAAGCCAATGTCTTTGTATTCGTAGGGCTCAAATAATACAGGTCCTAAGATATCTTCCGCGCGTTCGAGAAAAAATAACCATTCGGGATTGAAGCTGAATAATTTACTATCTTTTTCATAAATATTCTGCCGATATTGCCCGAATGGCGGAACAAAAATACGTGCATCTCCATTTAACCACTCTGATGCGGCTGATTCAAAATGATCGGCAAAGGTATCTAAGTTGGCTGATGAGAGAAGTGCAATTCGGGTGGCATCTCTAGCATTTATATATGCTTTTCTATCTGCAATTAAGGCTAGCGGGTCCTTTTTAAGCAGATCTGAACCAACATTGAATATATTACGAGCACTTGCAGCAGAAATGACTCCCCGCCCGAGGTTCGTCGTTCGTATTAGTTTCATGTTTTTTAGGGCTTTGACAATAGGATCAAATAAATTGTCCGCAGCCATGTCTAGTCTTCTTACTTGCATCTGCGTTTCAACTGGTGTCTCGCCGGCCCCGAAATCAGCAATGCCGGCAAACCTTTTGGGATATCTATATGGAACATTGGCTATTTGTTCGATGTAGTGGAAGAACGTGCATTTTTCCCAGCTACTGCCGAGCATCATTATATCTGCGTCTTCTTCTTCCATTACAGAAAAAACAGTATCCTCACCCCAGCAGCTTGAGCCTCCTATTTCTGACAATGCGGTTGCCTCTGGTCCCATAAACGCATAGGAGTAAATCGGGTGCCTAGAACGCCGGACTGTTTCTTTGCACCGGAAATATTCGGTAAGTAATCCTGTTTCGGATGGATCATTTTTTCGATCGTACCGACCGGAAGATAAAAAATTAAACGTGAATGTCGGCATCGCTATTGTGGCTTCTTTTGGAGCTGCTTCAATCAATGCCTCTAAGATTGTAGCCGCTGGATCCTCAATGCTGCCGAAAGCACCGATTTGGCTGTGAACTACCACAAGGCTCGCTGTGGGGCGTAATACCTTTTGAAACGCAGTGACCATGTTTTCATGCGTCGGTGCAGGGGTACTAATCTTCAATGCGGTGTTTTTCATGGCATGTATTATGATAAGCAGATTGGCTTAAGTCTTTGTTGGTGGTACTGCTGTTGATTAGAGTGTTTCGAAATCAGGATTGTGGTGTAGGGTCAATCAAAAAAGGTGTTACCGTAAAAGTGTCTGCAGCTTTCAAGAATAAAAAAGTCTTAGTTACTGGTGCCGATGGTTTCATAGGCTCACATTTAACAGAATGCCTAGTTGCAGTGGGGGCACACGTCACTGCGCTGGCTGAATATAATTCTTTCGGTAGTAATGGCTGGTTAGATGACATCTCTGAAGATTTAAGGGCCCGTATTAAACTATGTCGCGGAGATATACGCGACCCCAATTTCGTTAAGGGCTTGGTGAATGACCAAGAAATAATTTTTCATTTGGCTGCTTTAATTGCAATTCCTTTCTCATATCAGGCCCCACAGACTTATGTGGATGTAAACCTTACGGGCACGTTGAATGTATTAGAGGCCGCGCGATGCTCAAATGTAACGCGAATCATACATACCTCTACCTCCGAGGTCTACGGTACTGCCCAATGCACCCCTATTACTGAAGCCCATCCGTTGCATGCCCAATCACCCTATGCAGCAAGTAAAGTGGCTGCAGATATGATGTCAGAAGCATATGCACGTTCTTTTGGCCTTCAGGTTTTTATTCTCCGGCCATTTAATACCTATGGTCCCCGCCAAAGCGAGCGGGCAGTAATTCCAACAATTATACGTCAGGCACTGGATCCAGCATGCGACGTAATTCGGCTCGGTGATTTGACCCCAAAGCGGGACTTCAACTTTGTTTCTGATACAGCTAAAGCATTCATGAGTGCGGGCTCTGCAGCTGATTTGGATCCGGGAGTTGCTTATAATGCAGGGAGCGGGCATGCTGTTTCCATAGGTGAAGTTGTAGAAATGATACAATCTCTTTCCGGGGTGAACAAACCTGTCGAGCTCGAATCGGAGCGACTGAGGCCAGCTAATTCCGAGGTGTTTGAATTGATCGCAAGCGCGGAGAATTTTGAGAAACAGTCTGGTTGGTCGCCTGTGATTGGTCTGGAAGAGGGTCTCGAGCGCACTATTGAATGGTGGCGCAACCGGATTAAGCAGACTGATATTCGTCGCGATCGAGATTATTTGGTTTAACAAATAATTCATTTTGGAAGATCACCATAAAGTTTGAGGCGTACGTCCTTCAATCTCTTTTTATAGTTTTCCGCAAGATCATTTCGTACAAATAAATGATCTTCGCAATCATCGATTTCTTCATAATGAACGAAATGGGCGATATCGCAGTATCCGGCAGCTTCCATGGCCTTGTGAACCGCACTCTCACGGCCTGGGCTGATCTCTATTATCCAGCTATGAACGTGTCTCGATTTCAACGTCGCTGTTGCTCCGTCAATAGCACGGTCCTCAAACCCATCAATGTCCATTTTTATGTGTGTTGGTTTTGGCAGTCCGTGTAATTGGTGCAGGCTATCAATCGATACTGAGCGGCTCCATTGGGATGCCCAAATTTTCTCATCCTGTCTTCCGCCGCGGCAGTAAGCGTCTAAGTTGTCGAAAGAGTTGTTCGTGCCACCCGCCACTGGGGGATTATGCAGGTGAACCTTGGCGTAGCGATCTTCACGGTCGCAAGCAGCCGCTACCACATCAAAATTTGAAGATATGCTGCTACCACGGGTAGCTAAAACGACGCCCTTTAAAATCGATTCGATGCTTGGCGTAAACATTTCAATAAATACCGTGTGACACCCGTGTAAGCCATGGGCACAAAGTGCTTCATGTCCATTTGCGCATCCGATATCGTATAACACCTCACAATCATCAATCATGTTTATCCAATGAAAAACAAGGTCCTTTGGGTTGGTTCCGAAACGAACAATGCGCCTAAATTCTCTAAATGACCGAGCGGGAACACAAACTTTTTTTTGCCCCAGGGGTTTATAAATTACCCAGCAAGATAATTCTAAATCCCGTCCAATTGACCCACCCTGGCTGATATAGAGCTCCCAAAGTTCACGAAGCAAATGCCACTTTGGTTTAGCCCAACTACGGAGTGAGCGCGGAAGTATGCGTGAGAGATTGTGCGCTATCGTTGCCATTCCTAGGTCCTCTTCAAAAAATGCTTAACAAGATTTTTGAAATGCTGTGTTATGTATGCATGATCGATCACCCAAGCTAGGGGCTTATGCAATTTATTATGTTGGAATCTTGTGTGAGCGTAATTCATGGGAGACACCATGAAGTTGGCACCCACTCCGGCTACCCGAAGCTGCTTGTCCGTTAAAGAAGCTATATCAGTCGACCAAATCGGCATGGGTGCTACTTGCGTCCGCCCTAGGATATTGACATTAAAATAATCTAAGAGAATTACAGTACGGTTTTCTTGTGCCGGCTGAGACGGCCCATGAAATCCACGATCGTCGAATAAGACCAAATCACCCCTTAACCCCTCGCAACAGACGCTGCGCGCTAACATCGCGTCTTGTTCTTCTTTCGGGTATGAGTGAAATTTTTGTCCTCGGGGCGAAAGTATATGATGGGTGCTGTCGCAATACCTAAAAGCACCCTCAACAGTGTCATGAAGGTATAATGCACCGCCAATCCCGACAACCTTTTTAAGTGCCTTTATGTCGAGTGTTGATTGATGGTCTCCCGATTTCGACCAACCAACTGCAAAATCGCTGTGAAGAGGGAAATATGCGTATCTGCTTTTTTTATCGAACTTCAACATCGTTTCGGCGAGGATGCATTCTTCCCCCATAAGGGCCTCAACAATATCAATAACGCGCTCATCAAGAACTAGGTCGAGTGCTTCTCCCCCCAGAGTGAATGGGTGGATCAATTTTTTGGGATGATCAACCTTCCAATAGCCGGGAGCGCCGGCGATAGCAGGAGTAGAAAAATACTTTTTCGCTAATGTCAAAACAGAATTTAATTTTTTCTCAGAGAATAGTCCTCGGATGATGCAAAACCCGCGTTGATGAATGCACTCTACAATCGGATTTATATTCAGGCGTTCGGAAGCGTCAAAAATTGTCACTTCTTTAGCCTGGGGCAATTCATTAAGTTTCAGCATGGAGAGTTCTATGGTGGCCATTTGGCAAAGCTTCAATTATGCGAAATACTTGATAGTTTTTTTGAGAGCTTCGACGAACGGTTCAGCCTCACCAATCGTGCCGTAATTATTTACAAACTGCATGATTTTAGGTTGCACTTTCTCCGCATTCGGGCAGTGCCCTTTTATTGGGTAGTTAATTTTATCATAGAGCGGTGGGCATCGGCGCTTCCACGTCCCAGAAGCGAAGAGTGTTTCATGATAAAGTAATGCCCATGCTGCATAAATTCCATCGCCACCAAAATCGATAAATTTCTCGCGAAATTCTTGCCACGAGACGTCAACTCGTTCGTAGCGCATTGCCACTGTCCAATAAGTATTATTGCAACCTGTCGGCACTTTTTGTGGAGTGAGATAATCACAATCTGAAACCGCGTCGATATAGAGCGCCGCAATATCTTTCCGGAGTTTCAAAAAGTGGTCCAGCCGTTCAGTTTGTGCAAGCCCCATTGCTGCTGCAACTTCTGGCATGCGATAATTGTAACCGAACGCGTCATGGCGTTTATATTTAGGATTTTGGAAAATATCTTTATTCGAGCGGATTCGTCCATCTGAAGCATTGAGGGCGGCATAGCCAAGACTACCAAATTTGCGCATTTTTTCTGCTAGAGCTGCGTCGTTTGTCACTACAATGCCTCCATCGCCTGTAGTGATATGCTTTGAATTTTCCGTTGAGTAACTTGTAATATCAGCAACGCTAGCTATCGGCAGGTTGTTGTAAAGGCTACCATAAGCTTCTGCTGCATCATTTATAACACAAATGTGGTGTTTTTTTCCTATTTCCATCAGTGGGCCAATTTCGCAGCTAAGGCCGTAAAGAGAAACTGGCATGATAGCTTTAGTTCTATCCGTGATTTTTGCTTCCACCTCTTGTGGGTCGATATTGAAGGTGTCTGGATTAATATCAGCAAAAACGGGCACTGCGTTTTGCGCCAGAATTACGTCAAGATTGGAAATGACCGTCAGAGGAGTAGTAATAACCTCATCACCATAACCGACTCCTACCGCGTCAAGCGCAGCATGAAGTGTAGAAGTGCCGGAGTTAAAAGTGACAGCATAGCGTGCTCCTACTTTTTTAGCTAAAGCCTGCTCGAAGCGATTGTTCATACTACCTGAAGTTGAGGATCCAAAACCTGAGTCTAGGACTTCCCGAATATAATTGAGTTCATTAGGACCAAATCGCCAAGTATTTTTCACGTGTTTTCTCGCTGATAATATTTTCTGAATTCTTACTAAATTGCCGTCCAGCCGCCATCTACTGTAAGTACAGAGCCAGTAATATAAGATGCAGCAGGAGAAGCGAGGAATGCGACCGGCCCTCCTATTTCTTCTGCAGTGGCGAGCCGCCCCATAGGAGTTCGGCGTGAGTAGTTTTCTATGAAGCGTTTTGGTTGTTCATTAAAAACCCCGCCCGGGCATACGGTATTAACGCGGACGTTTTGGGATCCATAATAGCTGGCCAAATAACGACTATGATTAACGATAGCAGCTTTGATTGCTGCATAGGTCGGCGGTAGTGTCATGTCAGTAGCTTCATAAATATTGAAATCAGGACCAACCAATCCGTAGATAGATCCTAGATTAATGATAGACCCTCCGCCCCGACCTGCCATTCGCTCTGCTATGGCAGACGATAAAAGACAATAACTATTCATTTGGAGGCTTACATTCTGTGCCCAACTTTCTTGAGTAAGGGTTTTCTGTGATTGTTTGGCCCAATCGCTTGTTCGCGGATAAGCGGCGTTAACCCAAATGTCGGCAATGCCCGAATGTGATTCTAAGCAGTCTAGCCGAGTGCCGAGATTATTAAGTTCGGTAATATCAAAATACACTGAATTTTCTGGCTGCGGCTCAGGCAAATCTATATCCAAAGCAATTGCAGATGCACCACACGAGCTCAACGCATGGCAAATGGCAGCGCCAATAGTACCTAAGCCGCCTGTAACATAGGCAGTTCTATCACTCAGACTAAATAGGGTTGAGGTCAAATAACCTCTCCAAATAACATGAATAACCGGTGCAACACACTGCTACCGCAGACCGGGTGAATAACTTTTCAGATTATTCTCACCAGCGTAAGATGACGATCTAAAACGCTACGCATTTCACTAAAATTCGCAGCCATATCGGGGGACTGTTAGCACGTTCATCCCGCGAACACCTTTATCTAACGTTGCGGGCACAAAAAGGTCAAGGATTGGTTTTCTGAAAAGCAAAGGTCCAGCTGTGGGTAAGAGAATAATTTTAGAATTTTATAGTCAAATAAGTGCGTTCATTGTATGGCCTTTGTGTTGCTTTTGTTCAAAACAATGAGCACTTGTTATTATTACCATGCGCGGCAGACCTTATGAAAAAATCTGTTACGGGATATAATCGTGCCAAAAGACAGGCAAAACAAAAAAACGGCATATTCCTTGTCATAGATGGATTGCGTTATGATGTTATATCAGATTTAGAACATGCCCGAAAAGTCACTCCCAATCTTGCTTACCTTGCAGAGCAAGGAAATGTTAGTTGGGCTGTAGCGAACGCTCAGGCAACACAGTTTGTACTGCCTGCACTATTTAGTTTGACCTACCCACTCGATCACGGTGGTTATAATAACGGAATTAGGTACCGTCCACGTAGCTATGCTGAGCAGTTAAGTGATGCAGGTTATTCAACTCAGATGATGGCGTCATGCAACGTTCTTGGCATAACACATGGTTATGATCGTGGATTTTCCGATATGCACACGGCTATGGATTCGCGCGTTATACTTGCGCATCTGATCGGTAGGAACCTTCAGTATGAATTGAAGAGATGGAAAAATGGCGATCTATCGAAACGCGAGATAGTTAGCCTGCTTCAAAATGAGTTTGTATTTTTATTGCGGAGGGTGGCCAGTATTTCGGAAGGTGGCCGAGGCATTACGTGGTCATCAAGACTGAGAAAGATAAATGAAAGGGTAGCTGCCGGATGTCGAGCAGAAATAAACCTTTTTGAGCATTCGGCTGACACAGTTATTGAAAAGATGATGACCATTCCCCCTGTATTATATTGGCGGTATCTGGGACTGGAGAAGCCAGGTTTCGGTTACCGATTTTGGAGGGTGTTAGAGGCTGTTCGATGGCGATCAGAGAGGTTTTTTGCCAAATATAATTTTCCATTGTTATTTTTGGCGCAGTTCGAAACCAAAGCTGATGAAGTGATGGGTCCATTGTCTGATTTTATTACGAGAAACGACGGACCTTGGTCAGTCCACCTCCACCTAATGGATCTGCATGATTGCCGTTCCTTGTCTCGCCCGTCCCATATTTTAAAGCGTTTAATCACATGGCCTAGATGGGTTTGGCTGAGGATGAAAGGGAAAACGAAACGACGAGCTAGTTATGACACTGCACTTATGTTGATTGATCGTGAAATTGGCAGATTAATTGATGCTTTGCGTAGCGTAGAACGCTTTGATGACACCGTAATAGTGATTACCGGTGACCACGGAAACTTTTACGCAGGTAGCCCGCGCAAGAGAGGTAACGTAGCACTTCGAACGCATTTTGAAGATATAGATATTCCTCTTATTATGTCTGGGTGCGGGGCGCTTCCAAAAAACATTGGGTTAGTGGATAGTATGGGAATAACCGCTACGTACTTAGATGCCCTTGGCATAACTGCTCATGAAAGTTTTAAGGGGATATCGGCCTTTGATGGTGGATGTGAAGCTGTAATCACAGAAAGTGCAGGTTCAGGGAATGCCGATCTAGAAAACCGTGATCTGTATTTTACAGTTACTACGCACTGCTATCGCATGATGTTAGTTCTTATAGGATCGCAGCTTAAAATATTAGGTCTATTTGATAAACGGTCTGATCCAGACGAGTTGTTAGATTTGTCAAAAGATCCAAAGTATGCAGAGGTAATATCCCAGTTAAGATCATATTTGGAAAAAGAGAGAGCCGATATTCTAGCGATGCGGGATTATTCCCAGCCAGAACAAGCTTATTCAAATAAGTTTGCGTCTGCTAGATGACAAAGTGTTGAATTAATGCAATTTTTTGGAAATTTGATATGGTGATTTGGGTCACAGGGTTATCCGGCGCAGGTAAGACTACCTTATGTAAAGCATTTTGGGACTTGGCAAAGCCCCATTTGCCGGCGCTAGTGCTTTTAGACGGTGATGAGGTGCGCGAGGCTTTTGGACATAATTTGTCATACAAAGAGGAAGATCGAATTCTTCAAGTTAAAAGGCTCCAAAGTATGGCGCAGCTTTTGTCACAACAAGGTTGTATTGTAGTTGTCGGCGTACTCTACAATAATCCAGAACTATTGTTGTGGAATCGCGAAAACTTCGATGATTATTTTGAAGTATACCTTGATGCTTCCATGAATTTTATTATCGAGCAGGATGTTAAAGGCCTCTACGCTGCTGCTAAAAAAGGCAAAGAAAGCAACGTTGTTGGAGTGGATATTGAGTGGCATATTCCAGTAAGTCCAGACCTTATTTTTAATGCAGATTTGCGCGAGAAACCTTACAAAATGGCTGAACAGTTAATACGGAATATTCCAATATTAGCCAGAAAGATTAAAGTATAGTGGATATAAACAAATTATATGAATAGAGCTCGGTTTAAAGTAGAGCTTAGGGCACGCAGGATTTCCCTATATCGCCGCATGTTACGCGTGCTAGGCTTTGAATATAACCCATATCCAGTGGCTCCAAGCTGTGTTGCACTAAGCCCCTCGGACTGTCATCGAGGAAGCGGCGTGGGTGCCGAAATGGTTCTAGATTGGGAGCGTACAAAAATCGCTGATGCCAAAGAGTGGCAAAATCAAGTGCGAGCTAAACTAATCGAGCTTTCTGGGTATGGTCGATTTGGTGGTCCACCGCGAGTAAATCATCTAAAAGACTGTGCTAACCGAGACGGATTTAAGCACCGTAGCCTTTATTTAAAAGTTAGAGACGGGCTGGATTTGCCAGTGAGGATGGTTTGGGACCCAAGCTTTGATTCTGATCGTAAAACACCTGTCATGATCTGTCTTCAAGGCACAAATTCAGGCATGCATTTGTCTTGGGGTGAAGAACGAATGCCAGCCGATCCTATTAAAATTCATTATGGAGCAGACATTGCACGCCAGGCAGCTGCGCATGGTTTCTTGGCAATTTGTTTGGAGCAGTCTTGTTTTGGGGAACGGCGAGAGCGCTCTCTATTCAGCCCGTCAGCCGCTGTCTGCATCGATGCTGCAAATCATGCTCTATTACTCGGACGGTCTTTAGTGGGCGAACGTGCAAGTGATGTTTCCTCGTTAATTAATTGGTTAGTCGAGGGAGCACCTGGCATGGCCATCGACCCCGAACGAATTTATATAGTAGGATCGTCATCCGGTGGCACCACGGCTTTATATGCTAGTGCTATGGATGAACGTATCGCGGGAGTTATAGCGTCGGGATGTATAGGTTTCATTAGGAAAACGCTTCTTACACGGGGTGATCCTGAGGGGCAAAATGTGGTTCCAGGTATTTTACGATGGTTTGAGCTTGATGCGGTAGTAGCGTTAGTCGCGCCGCGTCCATTTATTACGGTTTCCGGTGATCGTGATCACATATGGCCATTCGGTGGTGCTCAAAAAGTGGTTGAATCAGCTCGAAACGTATACGCATCGTTTGGCGCTGATGACCGACTAGTTGCAATAAGGGCAGAGGGAGGGCACGGTTTTTATCCAAACTTGACTTGGCCAGCTTTCGCAAGACTTTTGATCACAGCTAATCATGAATTGCCAAAGGCTCTCAGAAAAGCTGCGAGCTTTTAACCGTCCTTCAGTATAAAATTTTCCTGCACATATTCTACAAGTAGGTCAACGCAACGTGTAATGGTGTTAGAGTCTGTATCAACAACAAGGTCAGGCGTCTCAGGGTATTCGTAGGGAGCCGACACACCAGTAAAATCTGGTATCTCACCTAACCGAGCTTTTTTATAGTGACCTTTTGGGTCCCGCGCCTCACATGTTGAAAGATCAGCTACAATCGCTATTTCATGAAAACACATACCGGACGCTGTGCGCGCTTGCCTTCGGTCACTTTTATATGGCGAAATGAATGCCGCAATAGTTATTAGGCCCGCATTAGCCATTAATGCCGCTACCTCGCCGACGCGTCTAATATTTTCGGTCCTATCTTCGGGCGAAAATCCCAAATCAGCATTGAGCCCACTGCGCACGTTGTCACCATCAAGCACAAACGCATTATAGCCGGAGTCAAATAAACAGCGTTCAAGTTCTACCGCCAAGGTTGATTTGCCAGATCCTGGGAGGCCAGTAAACCAGAGGACCCCGCCTTTATGACCGTTACGCAATGCCTTTTCTTCATCGCTCACACTACTTTGGACTTCAACTAGGTTTTGATTTGATTTCGGTCCGTTCTCTTCTTTGCTTCCCATTTTATAAGACCTTTGTGACATTTAACGATTTATAAATACGCACGCATACATATCAAGCTCGGGATTTTGCAGTGAGCACTATTCCCGTGACGGCTAAATCCTCGTCTGACACGTTACGTAAGCTTCGGGCAAGCCTGGGGCGGACCTGTTGCACAGCAGTCAAAGCTTTATTGCGACTTCTGATTGGAATGTCATCCCAGCAAACAGGCTTGAATTCGCTTTTTATTCCTGCGAGGCGCGTGATCCAAATTTCGCCGTCTAGGTTACTTTTTTCGAGCCATTCTCTGTAGCGATGAATGAGTATACGATTTGGGCGGCCCGACTCACTTGTCATACGGCGATAAATTATTTCATTTATTGTCAGAAAAGTTAGGGGGTGGTGGTTTGGAAACATCCCATGATCTCTCAAATCGATTCGGTGGATGAGGCTACCGCCTGGTTTAAGTGACTCTGCCATATCACGGAGGGCCCCTATAGGATCAAATAAATGTTCTAATACTGCTCTTGAGAGTATTACATCATAGTATTCTTTACGTGAGGTGAAAAATTCCTCAGCGGCCACTCCTGGATGATACCCTAGTCCGTGGAGCGTAATCTCGCCAGGATCGCCGAGGAAAGGGTTTTCTATACCTTCCTCTGAGCATAATGCACTGTATATTTTCCATTGCGCATCGTGATCCCTCCTTGAATAAAAACGATCGATAGCGTCGACTTCTTGCGCACCATGGGTGAGCAGCAATAGGGCCACCCCGAAGTTGTCTCCAGGGCCTATCTCTGCGATACGCCCTTTAAATTTTTTGACACGACCATACGCTAGGTAGTCGTTATAAACCTTTCTGATGTAGGAAGTAGACTCCCTAGTCGAAAGTTGATTGTGGCGGGCCCCGCTCTCGGCTTCAATATTGCCACGAGCAATTTGTCTCCCCGTGCGCCAGTCATCGAAAAGATAATACAGGCAGCTAATACCAATACTCTTCTTTGCAAGTTCCCTAACGCTCATAGCGTTCATCTCACATTCCCTAATAACAACCAGCGAGACGGGCACGTTGCTTGATAAGCGCTAGTACAGTATCGATGGTTGGTGTTGGTTTTTTAGTTAGGATACCCAGTTCTTGCACGGCACCGATTAGTGCATCTATTTCCATTGGCCTTCCACGCTCTAGATCTTGGAGCATAGAAGTTTTGTGGGCACCTACGGCTTTGGCCCCTGCAATCCGTTTTTCGATATCAACGGACAGGTTTACACCAAGTGCAGTAGCGATCTCTGCCGCCTCTAGCATCATTTTGCGGACTACTGATATTGCTCCGTCATCATTGCAGATCTCCACAAGTGTTGCCCCAGTGAGGGCGCTTATTGGATTAAAACTTAGATTACCCCAGAGTTTTATCCAAATCTCATCACGTATGCGCGTTCTAACGGGTGCTTTGAAACCGCTCTTAATGAGTGCTCGGGATATACATTTTACGCGCTCTGATCGGCTGCCATCGGGCTCTCCTAGAGTAAAGCGATCTCCCTCTATATGTTGGATGACACCCGGTTTATAAATCTCAGCAGCAGGATAGACAACACAACCGATTACTCTTTCAGGCCTAATGCCATTCCATTGTTTGTTTCCAGGGTCCACAGCAGAAAGTTGTTTATTCGAATGTATGCCTTCGGTTTGATAGAAGTACCACCAAGGCAAACCATTAACTGCGGTGACCACGGTGGTGTTTGGGCCCAAAAGAGGTTGCATGTGTTCAACTACCCCAGGTACTGAATGTGCTTTTAATGTGATGAATACAAAGTCCTGTGATCCGAGTACTGAGGGATTGTCAGTGGCTACGGGATGGGTGACTCTCTCGGATCCAGCTCGGATAAGTTTTAGGCCGTTCTCTTGGATAGCGGACAAATGAGGACCGCGTGCAATCAAGGATACCTCGTGTTCGCTAGCGGCAAGCTCAGCCCCTATGAATCCACCAATGGCACCAGCTCCAAAAATGCAGATTTTCATTTATTCAGTCCAAGTTTCTCTGCAAGACCAATGCGTTGCATCTTACCAGTAGCGCCTTTCGGAATTTCATCAACAAAAATGATTTGCCGAGGAACTTTGAAGTCAGCTAGCTTCGCCGCAGCAAAGTCCTTAATTTCACGTTCGCTTGCACTTCCTCCTTCGACTAATACTATTGCAGCCGCGACGTCCTCCCCGAGTTTTGAGTGAGGCATGGCAAATGTGACTACTTGTGCTACCGCCGAGTGGGCTTGAATTACGTTATCGACTTCTAAAGGAGCTATTTTTTCACCTCCACGGTTTATTATTTCCTTCAACCGTCCCGTGATCTTGAGAAACCCATCCGGATCCAGCAGCCCTTGGTCTCCGGTGCAAAACCACCCTTCTCTAAAATTATCCTTATTTGCAGTTGGGTTACTCTCATAGCCACTAGTTACATTTGGACCGCGAATTACTATTTCTCCTGTGTCGCCTCTCGGCAGTATTTGGCCATCCTCTCCCATTATCTCAACTTGTGGTCCAGCGGCAACGCCAACGCAACCTGGTTTGCGCTGCCCCGGCGGCAACTGATTACTTGTCATTTGATGAGCCGCCTCTGTCATCCCGTAAGATTCGATCACGGGTGCACCAAAAGTTTTTTCTAATTCCAGCATAATTGGAGGAGGTAACGATGAAGATGAAGAGCGAATGAAGCGTAGCGATAACTTGGCTATAATTTCTGCATTGCGCACTGCTCTAGATAGAATTGCTTGATGCATCGTTGGCACTGCCGTGTACCAGTTAGGGGCAGACGCATCGAACCAGCTGAATACTTTCAAAGCATTAAAAGAGGGACAGCAAAACACAGAGCCTCCGGCTGCTACTGAGGATAACACAGCTGCGATTAATCCGTGGATGTGGAATAACGGCATTATATTCATACATCTATCGGAGTTCGAGAGTGACAAGGCGGCTCCGATGTGTCTTGCTGAGGCAGTAATATTGGCGTGTGACAGCGGTACTATTTTTGGCCGCGAGGTGGTACCAGAGGTATGTAACACTAAGGCGATATCCTCAGGCTCGGCCATACCTTCATGGACGGAATCATCAGTTTGCCCGTTAATTAATGTGAAGGACCCTGCAGGATCGGTTTCGGACCAAGCAATCTCGATTACGGTTATATTGCGCGATTTGGCGACCTCTATAGCAGGGGAACTGCTATTTTTTTCAACTAACAGTGCTTTGGCGCCAAGATCAGAGAGATAAAAATCGTATTCATCGGCTCTGTAAGAGGGATTTAGCGGGGCGGTAGTAGCGCACGCACCAACTGCTAGAAAAGCCGATGCCATTTCTGGGCCATTTGGTAGGACAATCGCCACCCTATCATTTCTTCCTATGCCACGCGAGTTGAGTGCGTTTGCTGTATTTTTAATATGGTCGCGGAGCTCTTGAAAAGTTAAGCCTGTGCGACCGGGTGCACCAATGGCTACTTCGTTGCAAAGGCCTTTTTCGAGGCATGATACGATTGTATTGGTCATAAATTACGTTCCTGAGCAAAGAAAACATAAAACTAACTTTCGAACGTTTTTCTTGCTCTACTGTTTTAATAATGATGCAACAAATAAGTTGCTTAATTCTTACAAATATTTGTCGCTTACGAGGCCTTGGGATTCAATAAAAAGATTTGGGGCTATTCAGTCATCTTGTTAATTTGACGTTGCATTTCATCAAGTCTTTTACGCAGTTCATAAACTTCTTCATTTTCTGAATTTTTTCCTCGGTTTTTATACTCTTCTGACGCGGTTTTCTTATCAGTAGTTGAAAACATTTTCAGCGTTTGCTGAAGCATGGCGAGATTTTGTTTGCCTATTTCATCGAGTGAACCAAATGGAAATATTTTCCCCATGGTTTCTTGAAAATAGGATTGCAGCTGATCTTGGTTTTCGGCAAAGGTCTTCATGGAATGCTCGAGGTATTGAGGAATCATCATTCCCTTCATGTTATCTCCGTAAAAGCCGATGATCTGGCGTAGAAATCCAATGGGAAGCAAGTGTTCTCCCTTTGCCTCCTCTTCAACAATTATTTGTGTCAGAACGGACCGCGTTATATCTTCACCTGTCTTAGCATCATGAACTGTGAAGTCGATTCCGTCTTTCACCATTTGGCATAGGTGATCTAGTGTCACGTAGCTACTAGTAGAAGTATTGTATAGCCTGCGGTTTGCATACTTTTTAATGATAATAGTCTCATCTCTATCTTTTTTTGCCGACATGGCTCCACGTCCCGATAATTTCGGTTCCCCTTTGAACAAATATAATTTTGTTAACCTATACTGAGCCGCATACTTCTGAAAGCCCTAAGTGGTGGGATGTTTGCCGTTAGATTTCTCGGCTAGCTCTAAATCGATCGAGCGGATATAATGTTCAGATGTCAGACGGCGATGATTTAGCGAAACGTTATCTTGATTTGTGGCGGGAGCACATTTCAGCGATAGCAACTGATCCGCAAACTGTAGATACAATAAGTCGGGCATTTGCTGCGTTCGAGGAAAAAACACCTGAGATGAATTTGGCTGCAATGTTCCCGTGGCTCTTCGTTTCCCCGGCTTCAGATTCCTCACCAGAGGCGAAAACCGAAGGAGTTCCCGATTTTGATGCAATACTCCGCGCATTTGCCGGCCAATCCCCCCATGCAAACCCCGCGCCTCGGACCAAGGCCACTTCCTCTTCATCTGATGATGGCTCTAAATCTTTACACGAGCTCGAATGCCGCGTTACCGCTCTTGAGGAACGGATTGCTAAATTGGAGTCCAACTCTAGCAAGAGCCGGAGCACAGATTCTCGAAGCACTTCGAAGTCAGAGGCCTGACAATTTTGCGGCTCGGGTTGAAAGGCTAAGTCGGGACAGGTTGTCGGCCTTTATGAAGGGCGTTCAGGTTTACCGTGATCACTCTTATCGGCGAAAGTTAGAGGATCCGCCGGTAGTTTGGACTGAGGGGTCTACGCGGCTTCTGGACTATGGTGATGAACGGAGAACTAAGCCTGTCATCATAATTCCATCACTAATTAATCGACACTATATTTTAGATTTAAGTGAGGAGCGTAGTTTTGTTCGTTGGTTAGCAGGAGAGGGATTTCATCCTTTCGTGGTAGACTGGGGCACGCCAAGCCAAATCGAACGGTCATTTGCAGTTGGTGATTATGTGAAGCGCTTGGATCATGTCCTAGACTGGGTCGGAAATGCAACGGATTATCCATCTGTTTCAGTGATAGGTTATTGTATGGGTGGGATGCTCGCGATGGGAATGTCACTCCGCAACGTAGCGAAAATAAACAACCTTGTTTTATTGGCCACACCCTGGAATTTCCACAACAAAGGGGTTCCCTATGCCAATGCCCTAGCAACCCTTTATTCAGTTTTAGAACCTTCGATCAAATTAGTCGAAGAACTGCCGTCTGATGTTCTTCAAATTTGTTTCAGTGCACTTGATCCCCTTTTAATTGAGCGAAAGTTCGTTTCGTTCTCTGAAAAAGATCCTGAAACACCGGACGCTCATGCATTTGTTGCTATCGAAGATTGGGTAAATGATGGAGTGCCATTGGTCGCATCGGTGGCGCGGGAATGTTTTTGTGATTGGTATGGAAGCAATAGCCCGGCGAAAGGCGAATGGAAAGTTGATGGTCACGTTGTAAAGCCCGCTTTTTTTGACAAACCCGTTCTTGTAGTTGTGCCAGAGAATGATCGCATTGTGCCGCGAGGTTCCGCTATTGCACTAGGGAAAACTCTGCCACAGGTAACGTTTCTCGAACCCGCTGCTGGGCACGTAGGGATGGTCGTTGGCCGATCTGCTAAGAAGACATTATGGACGCCAGTGGCCAAATGGCTTTCCACACCCTGATTGGTTTTAGCCCCGTACTGCGGACTTTGGTATCATAAGATGAATACCCTTGTGTATGTTCACGGTTTGGCTAACACGCATGTCCGCGGCGAGACTACATAATGTGTAAGCTTCTTTCCTCGACAAGTTTGAATTGTCACAAATAAATTGAATCATTTCGCGCAAAGCTTGCTTGGCCGCATTATCCAAAGAGGGATCAATGCCGATAGAAATAAAATGTGTTTCAGTTTCTGCCCTCGGCATAGATAAATTTATATTTTTGTGTAGGCAAATTTCAAAGGTTCCTCTAAGACCTGTTTCGATAGCGGTGCCATTTGCCTCACCGTCCCCTTGGCAGCCATGGCCGTCTCCAACAGAAAATAATCCTCCTTCAACGAAAACCGGCAGAAAAAGTTTTGCTCCTTTTGTGAGTGATTTAATGTCGAGGTTTCCTCCGAATGCGCGTGGTATGGTTGATGGTTGACGTCCCCATTCTTGAGGAGGTGCTGTCCCCATGACACCAAAGAACGGATTAAGTTGGAGCTCGGTGCCCCAGGGCAAAGTCGCCGTCATTTTTTCAGTGTCGAGTGGTATCGTAGTCAGTTGGTAACAAGGAAAATCTTCGGGTAACGTGCCTGATAACGGGCGTATCCGATTAAACCCCCAATTAAAGTTCAGTTCGATATCCTTAATTTTCACTTCAAGCATATCGCCCGGTTTTGCATTTTTAATTGATATTGGACCCGTTAAAATATGCCCCCCACCGTCCCTCTGACATTTTGCATGTATGTCACGGTGGACAGGCAAGACTTCGAGGCTTTGATCATCGGGCAAATCACTTGGCCCACCGGAGATTGTTTCGATTATCAGGGTATCCCCAGAGGCAATCTCACCAATTGAGGGCAGCGTTCCATCAAAATAGCCCCAATGAACGGTGCCCGGGGAAGGAAGGAATTTGTGGCATTGCGCCATTCTAATTATCGTCCATTGAAGTTGGGTTTGCGTTTTTCCTTAAATGCACCGAGACCCTCCCGTTTGTCCTCACTTTGGTCAATCTTTTGTGTTTCGCGAAGTGCAATTCCGGCACGCTCCACTGGGCCTTTGGGTAGTATGTCATCGCGGACAAAGCGTTTTAACATGCTCATTACTAATGGCGCACTGTTGCGAAGTTTTACTGCGTATTCCATCGCTGCATCTATGTGCTGTCCATCTGGTACTACCTTATTAACCATTCCAACCTCATAAGCTCGTTGAGCCGAAAATTTTGTGCCTGCAATTAATAATTCCATAGCAACCTTATGAGGTATGCGAGCTGCCATACTTGCAATCATGCCTCCTGAAACACCTAATTGGGTTTCTGGGTAGTGAAAGACTGCATTTTCAGCGGCAACAGCGAGATCAGCAAATTGTACCAATACTATAGCTGCCCCAATACAGTAGCCGGAGACGGCAGCAATCACTGGTTTGTCCAGATCGAGGCCGACCCCAGGAATTGCAGTCCAGGTTGGCGGGTTGCGCGGCGGTCCGTTAACATCAGCGCCGGCAGAGAATGAGCGAGTGCCGGCACCTGTCACTATGGCTACAGCCTCGTCACCCTCTTTGAAGCGATGCATTGCATTACGGAGGCCAGTAATGACCTCGTCATTCAACGCATTCAATTTTTCGGGTCTGTTAATCGTAATTGTGGCGACACGATCAGTTATTTCATAAAGAACGACAGGTTCTGTCACAAATCTCTCCTTTCTGAGCCTTAATTCATAGATTTTAAACCGAGATTAACCACCCCGGCTTCGGAAAAAACTTTAATTTCAGTTTGGCTGTAACCAAGTTCCTCGAGCACAGCACTTGAATGTTCACCGATATTAGGCGCGTGCCCTCGGCTGTCATTTGTCTTCAGAATTGCTGGTCCCGGTGGATTGACGACGGGGATTTTGCCAACCCCGGCCTGTTCAATCCATGTGAAGCTATTTATTAGTTGGCAATGTTCGTCATTTAACACGTCATCATAATTATTTACTTTTGCACACATAAGGCCTGTTTTGTTGAAAGCGTCTACCCAGTACTCACAGGTTTGCCCTATTATAGTTTCCTGCATCATCGAATTAATTTTCTTTGCATTGGCAATACGGTCTTGGTGTGAGGCAAACTGCGGGTGATTTTTGATATCTTCCCGATCCAATAGATCGCAAGTTTGGATAAAATGTTCAGGTTTTGCTCCCGAAATTGTAACGTATCCGTCTTTTGCACGAAATGTACCTACCGGCATACCAAAGGCATGAGGTTGATGTCCGCTAACGTGTTGCCGTATTAACTGAGCAGCTTGTGGTGCTAAAGCTGCTTGCATAAGGCTGATATCAAGGTGTTCGCCTGAAGACCCTACCGATCGTCCAATTAGGGCGGCCATTGTTGCTTGTAGGGCGTAAAGACCGGTTAAGTAATCAACTATCGAGATACCGACCCGTATGGGTTGATTACTTGTGTCTATCGTTACTGACATCAGCCCTGAAAAAGCTTGCAATATTAGATCCATAGCCGCGCGCTGGGCATGCGGCCCAGACTGACCAAAACCTGACACGGAAAGATATATGACCTTCGGGTTTACCTTCTTCACCGTTGGATAATCAAGACCAAGACGCTTGATCACGCCAGGCCTAAAGCTCTCGGTAACTATGTCCGCACCAGCCGCAAGCTTGAGCGCTATCTCATGCCCTTTGGGATGTTTCAAGTTTATTGCCAGAGATCTTTTGCCGCGCGCTGTGACTAAGGATTGGGCTCCGTGGTCTCCTTTTAAACGACCGCCTGTGTTGCGTATCCAGTCGCCATCAACCGCTTCTACTTTTACAACGTCTGCGCCGTACTGTGCCAGCATCATGCTGGCATAGGGTCCAGCAATACCAGCAGCAAAATCACAAACCTTAATTCCGCGTAGAGGTTGGTTGTCGCTCATAAAACTCCCCAATTTTTTGATTATTTCACAACAGTACCCTTGGACGAATAGTATGTTCAGGAATTAAAGATAGAAACAACTTTATGACGTTTTAAAAGAGAAATATTTTTTCTATCGACAATCTAACGGTTACACTTCAGGCTCAGGTCACATGGATAAAAAGGTAAAAGTTTATGGAGATTTAGGTAAAAATTGTTCCTCGTTGCAAGTGTGATTTTTAGGCAAACGATCACAGGCTGAACGTTTAGATAATTTATTCGACCTCCTATCTGTTTTGAAAACAGACATATTTGGAATAAATATTGATTATATGAGCGCTTGTCTGAGCAAACTGAGAAATAGAGGGCGAAAAACATGGCTTATCTTAACTCCCCCTGTAAAGGCATTTGTCATACTCGTAAGTTTGATGGAGTGTGGATGTGTTGCGGATGTCTGCGTTATCCAAAAGAGGTTGAAGAATGGTTCCACATGACAGATGATCAACGGAATCAGGTTCTCAAAGCTCTTCCACATCGCAACCCAAAACAGTGGCGATTAATGAATCCAGACAGAGAATTCCCAGCAGATGATAATGTAAAAGTGTGAAAAAAGAGAACTACATTTGAATGGTTTTTCATATGAGGTTTAAATTGTTTGCAGGATTATCGTGGTTGATTGATATAGGAATGGCCGTAAACGAATTGTGATTATAAGATCTAGGAGTCATTGAAAGGTTGCGCGTAGTCATGGCACAATTGAAAATTATAACAGAGTTTTGGGTAGGGATTAATCATTATGACTGATGTAGTGATAGCTGGGGCTGCCAGAACGCCTGTGGGTGCTTTTTTAGGAAGTTTGAGTAAAACACCCGCCGCACATCTGGGGGCAGTAGCAGTTATAGAGGCGTTGAGTAGAGCGAAAGTTGCACCCAGTGAAGTGGATGAACTTATCATGGGGCAAATTTTAACTGCTGGGCAAGGGCAAAATCCCGCTCGGCAAGCAGCAGTTAAGGCAGAAATCCCTTTTGAAAAAACGGCGCTGCAGATCAATCAGCTTTGTGGTTCTGGGTTGAGAAGTGTTGCAATGGGCATGCAGTCAATAACTTTGGGTGATGCAAAAATTATTGTCGCTGGTGGGCAGGAAAATATGAGTCTTGCACCCCATTGCGCGCAAATGCGCAATGGACAGAAAATGGGAAGCATTGAATTTGTTGATACAATGCTCAAAGATGGCCTCTGGGATCATTTTAATGGTTACCACATGGGAATAACTGCAGAAAACGTTGCTGAGAAATGGCAAATATCCCGTGAACAGCAAGATGAATTTGCTTATAGAAGTCAGCAGAAAACAAAGCTAGCAGTCGACGCCGATCGTTTCAAAGATGAGATTGTGCCAGTGGAGGTCGCGACACGTGATGGGAGCGTTGTTGTTGATAGTGACGAACACCCGAAACCAGATACAACGCTAGAGGATTTGAACGGGCTCCGTCCAGCCTTTGCCAAAGATGGCACCGTCACCGCTGGTAGTGCTTCCGGAATAAATGACGGGGCCGCAGCAACGGTGCTGATGAAATCCAGTGAAGCTGAAACGCGTGGCATAGTCCCACTTGCACGTATTGCATCATGGGCTACCGCAGGTGTTGACCCTGCGATAATGGGGTCAGGTCCTATTCCAGCTAGTCAAAAGGCACTAATAAAAGCAGGTTGGAGTGTTAACGATTTAGATTTAATCGAGGCGAACGAGGCCTTTGCAGCACAAGCATGTGCCGTTAATAAAGAAATGGCCTGGGATCCAGAGAAGGTGAATGTCAATGGTGGCGCGATCGCACTAGGCCATCCTGTTGGTGCTTCGGGAACGAGAGTGCTAACCACGCTAATATTCGAAATGATACGCCGGGAAGCTAAAAAGGGTCTTGCCACTTTGTGTATCGGAGGCGGGATGGGTATAGCCATGTGTGTCGAGCGCGATTGAACGGGGTGCAAACTCGCCGTGGAGGCTGTGGCTGTATGCGGTCTCAAATCAATTTCACAATTAGCGCCGAAAATTTTTATAGTTAGTGTTTAATTTCATTAGCTGAAAGGGTGAAAAATTGGTCAGAACTGTCCTAGTTACCGGAGGCACACGAGGCATAGGTGCCTCTATTGCAATAGCATTTAAGGATGCTGGCTATTCCGTAGCTGCAAATTATGCAAGTAATGATGAGGAAGCTCGAAAGTTTGAGGAAGAAAATGGAATACCAGTGTTCAAATTTGATGCAGGTAATTACCAAGGTTCGTGCGATGCTGTTGAAGAAGTAAAAATTAAGGTGGGCCCAGTTGATGTCTTGGTCAATAACGCTGGAATAACGCGTGATGCCCCTCTTCATAAAATGGAAATGGTTCAGTGGAGCGAGGTCTTGCGGACAAACCTTGATAGTTGCTTTAACCTCAGCAGCGCGGTCATTAACGGCATGCGTGAACGCCATTTTGGTCGGATAATTAATGTTTCGTCGATTAATGGACAGAAGGGGCAATTTGGGCAAACTAATTATGCTGCGGCTAAGGCAGGCATGATAGGGTTTACCAAGGCGCTTGCGTTAGAAAATGCATCAAAGGGTGTTACCGTAAATGCAGTAGCTCCCGGATATATAGGCACTGACATGGTGCGGGCGATTCCTGAAGAGATAATAAATGAGCACATCTTACCCCAGATCCCCGCTGGCCGTCTGGGCGAACCAATTGAAGTCGCTCGCTGTGTGCTTTTCTTGGCTTCAGACGAGGCTGCTTTCATTAATGGTTCTACTCTAACCGTTAATGGTGGTCAGTATTTAACCTGACGCCGCGTTGATTAGCGAAACTCGCCCGCGCACTGGATAGCGTGGGTCGCAATAGCCGTGTGTGGTAGCCTGTCCAGGCGGGCATAATTGGTTGATCAATTCCTCGTCTTGCTCTGTCCATGTGCCATTCATTGCTTCTACATAGCCCTGCCAATGGACCATGGTTCTTGGGCCGCCGAGCACCCCAGAAATAATTTTATTGTTCAGTAACCACTGGATAGCAAATGTTACTGGTTGCATTTTACGTTTTTTACAATGCTGTTTTATTTTTTGGGCAGCATCAAGACTTTCGGTGCGCCACTCAGTCTGCATTAGACGACGGTCTTGTATTCCTGCCCGTGTTTCGGGTCCTGGATCTTTACCGGGCTCATAAATCCCCGCCAAGACGCCCCTAGCCAGAGGTGAATAAGGTACTACGCCAATGTCGTAATGCGCACAAGCTGGCAGAATATCGGTTTCTGGCATCCTATTAAAAGCATTATAATAAGGCTGGGCAACAATCGGCTTAGGCACACCTAGTTGTGCGGCCGTGTGAACGAGCTCGCCTATCTGCCATCCACGATGATTTGAAAAACCCCAGTAGCGAACTTTTCCGGCAGCGATAATTTCCCCAACTGCACGAACAGTCTCTTCAATTGGCGTTTCCCAATCGACGTGGTGGAGATACCATATGTCTAAGAAACTCGTCTGTAATCGTGTGAGGCTGGCGTCAATTGCCTCAAATAACCATTTTCGGGAAAGTGCCTTTTTCCGAGGCGCTGTTCCTGCTGCTGATCCTACTTTGCTCGCAACTATCCATTCGTTGCGATCATGTTTGGTCAATTTCCCAACTATTTCTTCAGAAGCGCCTGCTGCATAGCCATCTGCTGTATCGATGAAATTAACGCCAAAATCGCGCGCTGACCCAACAATATTTTGCGCCTCTTCATCCCGCGTTGTATCGCCGAATGTCATTGTCCCCAGACATAGCCGGGAAACTTTCAGGCCGCTATTGCCGAGTAATACGTATTCCATAGCTATCCTTTGTGCATGTGAACTTCATTCACTAATCTACCGCAGCGCTTGCTCTCGTCAACTGGGAGTGCGATTTTAAGTAGGATAAGGAGTACTGGTGATGACGCGGGAGTATCCCAAACGTCCCTTCGTTGGTGTTGGCGCTGTGGTCTGGCGCAACGGGAAAGTTCTATTGGCCCAGCGAGCAAAATCACCCCGACGTGGGCATTGGAGCATTCCAGGAGGTGCCCAGGAATTGGGTGAAACCTTGCGTGAAGCAGTTTGTCGTGAGGTATGCGAGGAAACAGGCATAGAAATCCGCATTTTAGGTTTAGTCGATGTTGTAGACACCATCAGGCATGATAAAAAGGGCAGGATAAAATATCATTATTCACTAATCGACTTTGCAGCCATTTGGACATCGGGTGATTTACGGGCTGGCGATGATGCCTCTGATTGTCGCTGGTTTGGCCTTGCCGAAGCAATGAAGGTCATTCAATGGGAGAGGACACGCAATATTATTTTGGCCAGCCGGGCTTTTCTAACAGTTTGATCTATTCCTTATATTCCGTTTCTCGCATTGAGGGGCGTTGACGGAACTCTTCAAACCACACCGCTAAGTTTTCACGATAACCACGCCAGTCGCCGACAACACGGGACTGATCTAGAAATCCTAAAAAACAGCCTATGGCGATTGGGCCTATTGTAAGTTCACCAGCGAGAGAGGTTGCCTCGCTTTCAAGCTCGTTGAGTGTACTCTCCACCGCCTGACGCCAGCGTCCGAGCCAGTATGGCGAGCGGCTACCGCCAGGCCGACCCGCTTCATAAGCGAGTTTAACGGCATCATCCATACCACCATCTCCCAGCGCTTGCTGCCGCAGTGCGGCCCAGCGGCTCATTCCTTCTTTGGGGAATAAGACGGGTTCGGATGTTAAAGAATCCAGGTATTCGCAAATAACCGGAGAGTCGAATAGAGAATTACCGTTATTATCAATTAGTGTCGGGACTTTCAGAAGCGGATTGATTGGTCCCAATTCAGTGGGACGGTTGTGTCTTTCACTTTTAAAAAGCTCTAATTTCTTGGCAAGAGTTTTTTCAAGAGCAACAATGCGCACTTTGCGAGCAAAGGGGGATAATGGAGAAAAGAATAGCTTCATTTATTAGACACTCCAAGCCGTTTGGCGTTAGCTTGCTTAGTGGTTTTTTGAAATGATTCGCGGTTACTGATCTCACAGTACCAAGCCCCTAGCTTCGGATTTTTATGGTGCCAATCAGTATCTGGTTGCCGCTCATTGACGTAAGCAAGGCCGCAAGCCAAAGCGATTCCCCCGATTGTCATTGGTCCTTCGACGAGATCAAAGTTTTTTTCTGTCCAAGTTATAATGCGATCAATAGCATTTGCATGTTTCATGACCATTTCTTCCGACCGAAATTTTTCTGGGCGAGCTAATTCTTTGTAATGGGACTGAGGTGCCTCGGTCAGCCCATCGCCCAATGCTTGAAGTTTTAGCGCTTTGAAACGCATTTCACCCTCCTGAGGGTGAAATATGGGATCCCTATCCGACCAATCAAGATATTCACATATGACAGGAGAATCAAAAAGAGTTGTGCCATCTTCTAATCTTAGGGCGGGTACCTTTCTCAAGGGATTATCTTCATCAATGTCTTGATTCTCTCCGTAAAGGTCCGTAGCACTGAGTTCAAGCTTCCCGAACATGCCTTTCTCAAGTGCTACCACCATACATTTGCGCGCAAATGGTGAGCGCGGTGTAACCCGAAGTTTTAACATTTTTTCCTACCTTTTCTTAAAATCATGGTAGCACGAAATGAGGCTTTTTTCATTAACTACAGAATGTGGTACTGTTACTTTATTGTGTATAATGACGTAATTTACTTAAAACATTTTTACAAAAGCCGCATTGGTATTATCAGCCAACGGCTGATAGGATCCAAACTGCGCCGGCTTTGGCCAAGCACGACCGGAATGACTGTCCTTGGGATCGGATATGCAATTCCTTATTTGATGCCCTTCCGTAATGGATCTGAATTAGCACTTGCAGCCATGCCAGCACCTCAAGGGGTTACACATTGGCCAAAAAAATCTTCCGGATTGGTTACGTTATCGGCTTTTCATGAGTTACCATTTCCTGATCGCTCGATTGATCGATTACTCGTTGTGCACGGCCTTGAGGATATTGAGGATTTCCCAGCCATTCTGCGCGAATTATGGAGAGTCGTTAAAGATGAGGGGCGCCTTATAGCCGTTGTTCCAAATCGTCGAGGACTGTGGGCAAAATTTGAAAAAAGATCGCCATTCGGGCATAGCCGCCCTTTTAATTCGGGGCAAATATGGAAACTATTACAAGATGGATTATTTGTACCGTTAAGGGTGGAAAATGCGCTTTATTTTCCACCAACGCGATTGGACTTAGTTGTACGACGCGCATGGGCAATCGAGAAAATCGGGAATTATTTGTTTAGGACCTTGGCCGGCGTTTTGATCATCGAAGCATCAAAACAAATTTATGCAGGCTCCACAGACAAGAAACAGGCGGTTAGTTCGGGAAAAAACTTTGTAAAAGTGCGCAACAGTAACGCTGCTTCGCGCGGCTAGGTGTTTGTCAAAAACATTGCGATGTCATTTCTATTTCTAATTCTTCAATGCTAACTGCATCGATTACGCGAAGCGCAACATCAACTGAGTAGCCCTGACGCGCAAGAGAGGCTATATCTTTTTCGCGCCATTCCTCTCGTTCAACTGTGCGCCACGGACCAAGGCGACGGCGCCGGCAATAGGTAAAGGCCGCTTTAATTTCTGTTGCTGGAGAGTCTTTAAGTTGTTCATCAAGCACCAAGTTGATGGTCTCGCTTTTTACACCCTTTGCCAGCAAGTTAGATCTGATCGCTCTTCCGGAAGCGCCTTTCTGCCTCATACTTGCGGCACGCGCTGCCGCGTATGCAGCATCATCAAGTAATTTTGCGGTGCAATATCGCTTTAAAATTTGGTCGACGAAACAACTACCTTCCTCGCGGTCTGTACCGTGAGCCCGAGCAGAGCGATCAACTCGGCGCATTAACACGCGTCGCAAGTTCTCGGTAGAAGTAGCGTAACGCTGTAAATAAAAGAGAGCGGCGTTCTCGAGCGATTTTAAAGTAACTTTGCGGGGAAGCTTCTCTCTACGGTGTGCATTTTTAGTCATATCGAAAATTAATACTTTAACCTACATTCAAGTTGATGTGATGGCCATCACTGCATACTTTTCTAAGGATGCCGATAGTTAGGAGTGGAGTCTTGGCCTTAAGCCTACCCTGCCCCTTCCTAATGGCATTGGTTAGGGTTCCAAAACGGCGGCATAGAATTGCCGCCGTTTTTCTTTTTAGCCATGCATTCAGACATCAATTTTACAAATTTTTGCTTGTTTGAGTAAACTGTCATTGCAGGTGAAAGTAATCACATTTCATAAAATTTGAATAGCAGTGGTTCCTTGGTTAAGCTCGCGCTAATATTTTGTTTTAATGCCCTAAGATCGAGATTATTGGAATCTTTATCAATCGGCATAGTTTTTTACAGTGTATCGTTATGCAAATTGTTCATGTTCGCCTCGTTTTATGAAAAAAGAATCTATGACTGAATTTAAAAAATATCGAGAGCCGCGAACTTTCGGCGCTGTAAATTGGCGTGGATTATGGACCCTTTATGTCAAGGAGATCCGGCGGTTTCTTAAGGTTTGGACACAAACCATTATTGCCCCGGTAATTACATCACTGTTGTTTTTAGCTATATTCGACCTAGCGCTGGGCCGTGCTGCCGCAATGGTTGGAGAAGTAAAATTCATAGAATTTTTGACGCCTGGCCTTATCATGATGATGATAGCGCAGAACGGTTTTGCGAATACTTCATCGTCTATTTTGATAGCAAAAATCCAAGGGAATATTGTTGATTTCCTGATGCCGCCAATCGGGGCGTCAGAGCTTATGTTTGCCTATGTATTCTCAGGTGTTACACGAGGCATATTGGTTGGTATCGCAACATGGGCGGCTATGTCATGTTTTGTATCACTTACCATCTACAATGTTGGGGCCATTGTTTTTTTTGCTTTTTCTGCTTCATTTATGATGTCGATGCTAGGTATTATAGCGGGCTTATGGGCAGAAAAATTCGACCATATGGCAGCGGTTACGAACTTTGTAGTTACCCCACTTTCTTTTCTTTCTGGGACATTTTATTCAATCGAGTTACTGCCCGAGATTTTTCAAAAAGTAGCTATGTTAAACCCTCTTTTTTACATGATAGATGGGTTTCGGTATGGGTTTATAAAGCAGGCTGATGCCCCTTTCTGGCTTGGAGTAACTGTTTTAATGGGAGTAAATATATTTCTTTGGTGGTTGACTGCGCGCCTTCTGGACAAAGGTTATAAATTGAAGGCTTGAGTTTATAAAAATCTGATATGGCGATTGGCTGCTGCTTAGTAGTTTCATAAAGTTGACAGCTAAGCCGCGAAATCAGATTATCCTGGTTTGCCGAAAATTTACTTGAACTGGTATAAATGTCTGACTCACATAAAAATAAACCAACAGCTGTAATGCCAACATATGCTCGGGCTGATATCTCTTTCGACAGAGGTGATGGTGCATACTTGGTATCAACAGATGGGACTCGCTACCTTGATTTTTGTGCGGGAATAGCAGTCAATGCACTAGGACATAGTGATCCACGTTTAGTACGAGTATTAAGTGAGCAGGCCAAGAAAGTCTGGCATACTTCTAATCTCTTCCGTATTCCTGACCAAGAGATGTTGGCAAATCAGTTGGTGGCAACATCTTTTGCGGACTTTGCCTTTTTCTGCAATTCGGGAGCAGAAGCGGTGGAGGGCGGGATAAAGTTATGTCGAAAGTATCATAGCGCAAATGGTGAGCCAGAGCGTTACAGAATATTGAGCTTTGATGGCTCATTTCATGGTCGGACTTTGGCAACCCTGTCTGCATCTAAAAATGCCGGTCATCTTGAGGGGTTTGGACCTGAGACTGAAGGCTTTGACATTTTACCATTCGGTAACACTAATGAACTAAGGGCGGCGGTTACGGAGGAGACAGCTGCTATATTAGTAGAGCCAATCCAAGGCGAGGGCGGGATCAGGCCTGCGGAGAACGACTTCTTGAGGGAGGTGCGCTCGATTGCCGATGAATTCGGGCTGCTAGTGTTTTTTGACGAGGTCCAATGTGGCATTGGGCGTACGGGGAAACTGTGGGCCCATGAGTGGTCTGGTGTCGAGCCGGACGTGATGGCTGTTGCTAAGGGTCTCGGAGGAGGATTTCCTATAGGCGCTGTAATGGCAACGTCAGAGGCTGCAAAGGGGATGGTTGCTGGCACACATGGTTCAACGTTTGGCGGCAACTACCTCGCTGGTGCCGTGGCTAGAAAAGTTCTTGAAATCGTATCGGAAAGGAAGTTTCTCGAGAAAGTGCAAAAGGTAGGTAAGCTGTTGCGCCATGAAATTACGAAACAGTGTGAGATGCATCCAACAGTTTACAAGGGTGTGAGGGGCAAGGGCCTTATGCTCGGCATCAAATGTGGGCCGCCAAATAGCGAGTTAGTTAAGCTCCTCAGAGATGAAGGTTTGTTGACTGTGGGGGCTGGTGACAACATTTTGCGGTTAGTTCCTCCTTTGATTATCGATGAGCACCATGTTGCCGAGGCAGTAAGTATGCTCTCTACGGTGGCAAAGCAGTTAGAGAAGAAAAAAGTTAAGAAAAAGGATTAAAGGGTGCCACGACATTTTCTTGATCTGGATCGGTTTGATGAGCACACACTGCGGCGGTTGCTTTGTCTCGGTGGTGAGTTCAAGAGGGATGATAGCTGTAGCCAACTTCCGCTGAGCGGGAAGACTTTGGCTATGGTTTTCGAACAACCCTCCACCCGAACACGGGTAAGTTTTGAGGTAGGCATGCGGCAGTTGGGTGGTGATGTTGTGCTGCTAAGCGAATCGGAAAGTCAGCTGGGCCGTGGTGAGACGGTTGCAGACACCGCTCGTGTGCTATCACGGTATGTAGATGGCATAATGTTACGAACAAAATCGGCCGAAAATTTGGAAGAATTGGCACAGCATTCAACTGTTCCTGTAATAAATGGTCTCACAGATCTGACGCATCCCTGCCAAATTCTGGCTGATATTATGACCTTTGAAGAACGTAAGGGCCCAATTACGGGCAGGTGTGTTGCTTGGCTAGGTGACGGGAACAACGTAGCTGCGAGCTGGATTCAAGCTTCAGTGAAACTGGGGTTCCCGCTGCGTCTAGGTTGTCCTCGGGGACTTGGCCCCGAGTCGACATTGATTGAGTGGGCAATAAGTGAAGGTGGGAATGTTCTCTTAACCGAGGACCCCGACGAGGCGGTAAGTGGAGCCGATTGTATAGTTACAGATGTGTGGGTTTCGATGGGCGATCGCGATCCAAAACGCAGGCACGAGTTATTACAGCCTTATCAGGTAAATCAGCGAATAATGTCGTTAGCGGAGGATAATGCGATTTTCATGCATTGCCTGCCAGCTCACCGTGGTGAGGAAGTCACTGCTGATGTTATTGATGGTCCGCAATCGGTAGTTTGGGATGAGGCCGAAAATCGACTTCATGCACAAAAAGGCGTGTTAGCTTGGTGTATGTCGTAGCTGATGGGGCGGTCGCCCCCAAAAATAATTTCGTTCTTCCTTTTTTGTTGGATGGGCTTGAGCTTCATGGACGGCTAGTTCGATTGGGTTCCGTCGTTGATGAAATTATTCTTGCCCATGACTATCCTGCACCGGTAGCTCATTTATTGGCAGAAGCGTTAACGTTAACTGCAATGTTAGCCTCGATTTTCAAGTACAAAGGCGTGCTAAACTTACAAATAAAAGGAGATGGCCCGGTCCGTTTACTTGTTTGTGATGCAACGGATGGCGGCCAACTGAGAGGTTATGCCAAGTTTGATCGCACCTGTTTGCCCACCTTTTGCAATAAAAAAAGCAACACGGTTCAACTAGTGGGAGAGGGCTATCTTGCTTTTACAGTTGAACGTGGACCGGAGAAAGAGCGTTACCAAGGTATAGTCGAATTAGGCGGTAGAACACTTGAACAATGCGCCCATCATTATTTCCAGCAATCTGTTCAATTTGACGCAGTATTGAAAATAGGAGTCTCTCGTGACAGAGACAAAACTTGGCGGACGGGTGGAGTTATGCTTCAGCGTTTGCCTAGAAAAGAATCAATGGTCCCTAACGGAAAGATCGATGAGGTATGGAAGCAACACCGAGATTTAGTACAGAAAATAAAACCAATCACCCTATATCAAAATTGTATTTCACCATTTTCGGTACTTTTCGAGCTATTCAATGGTGATAAAATTCGTGTGTACGAGGCTAAAAATCTGTGTGCAAAATGTAGTTGCTCTAAAGAACGGGTTGAGTTGGTCCTCGCTGCTCTGCCGAATGAGGAAATAGAAAGCTTGAAGGTGAACGGAAAGGTAGTTGTTACATGTGAGTTTTGTAATCTGCAGACTATTTTTCGTGAGAGTGATTTAACTGAATTGCGCGATAGAGGAAGATTGGAATGACGAGCAATATTGCTTATTTTTGGCGCTTTTTAGTTTTTTTTTCGTCCTTAATTGTTGTGGTGGCCTGTGAGGCTCCACGGGAGAGACCATTAACTGGTCCGACCTCATTTTCTAAACTTTCAAAAATCAATCTTGATGTGGCAAAAATTGACGTTAAACGCATTTACAAAGCTCCATTGAAATCTCCTTACATAGAACACGAAATGCCGAACCAATTATTAGATGCTGCTGAAAGATGGGCCAAGGATCGTTTGCGTGCGGTAGGAAAATATGGGGTGGCGAGTTTGACTATTGATCAGGCGAGCGTGGTTGAAGTGAAGTTAGAAAAAGTTGGCGGCATTCGTGGCGCTTTTACAAATAATCAAGGTGAGCGTTACGATGTCGTTCTGTCAGTCGGCATAGAAGTGCTCAAGGCGGCAAACGGAGGGCAAGCCGCAGCAAGAACGACTGTTAGAGCTAGCCGAACCATCTCTGAAAATGCAACAATTGCGGAACGGGAACGATTGTGGGAACAGATGAATAATGATGTTATGGGTGAATTCAATAAAGCTTTTGAGGCACGCTTACGTAAGCACTTGAGTGCTTTTTTGAGATAAAGTCCTACTCGCGCCAGAATGAAGGTGCTAGCAGCACGAAAATAGTAAATAATTCGAGCCTGCCAATTAACATTCCAAAAGATAAAAGCCATTTTGCGGAGTCGGGTAGCGTAATGAAGGTTCCGGCAGGGCCTATCGTGGAGCCCAAACCCGGCCCCACATTAGAAATTGCTGTGGCAGCCCCTGATATTGCCGTAAGGAAATCAAGTCCCATCAGCCCAAGACCTGTGGCCAAGACAGCAAAGGAGAGGGCATATAGGAAGAAAAATCCCATTACTGAGCTCCCAACTGTCTCGTCAATCGGTTTTCTATTATAGTACGAGAGGAACACGCCATGGGGCTCGTGTAACTTTCGAATTTGAGTTAGGGCGGTTGCATAGAGCACTTGGAAGCGGAAGACTTTGATCCCGCAGGTTGTCGAGCCTGCACAACCTCCAATGAACATAAGAAATAGAAATGAGGCGAGGGCAAACGGACCCCATGCACTAAAATCTGTGGTGGAATAGCCGGTGCCGGTGATCACTGAGACCACGTTGAAGGCGCTATTCGAAATGGCGGTAACGGGATCCTTCCCTTTTGTTTGCCACAAATATATTGCAAGCGCACCCACGGCTGTGATCACGATGGTAAAAAACCACTGCACTTGGCTGTCACGCCAAAGAGCCCTAAAATTGCCACGCAATACTTTCAAATAGAGTACAAATGGTAAGCTTCCAATCAGCATGAAAACAATAGTAATAAGTTCTACCCTTATATCTTCAAAGTAACCTATTGAAAGATCATGAGTTGAGAAGCCTCCTGTCGCAATAGTGGTCATTGCGTGTGCAATGGCATCAAATCCAGTCATGCCAGTGATCCAGTAGAGAAGTGCACAAACCGCTGTGAAGGAGAGATAGATAAAGCCAATGTAGGCGATTAACTGTGCTGCGCGGGGCATAATTTTTTCTGACTTGTCGGAGGATTCCATACGGAATAACTGCATACCGCCCACTTGAAGAAGTGGCATAATAGCAATTGCCATTCCTATTATCCCAATCCCTCCTAGCCACTGGAGGAGGGCTCTCCAGAGAAGAATACCTGGCTGGACATTGTCTAAGCCAACTATCACTGTGGACCCAGTAGTGGTAATCCCAGACATCGCTTCGAAGAAAGCGTCAGTGTAAGTCAAGTTCAGGTCAGCAAAGATCATTGGCAAAGCGCCAAAAGCGGGAATAATGATCCATGCAAGGGATGTTAAGAGAAAAGCTTGACGAACATTGATGCCTTTTTTAACCCGCCGCGCACTCGAAAAAACAAAAAGTCCCCCGATAAAGCCGGTAAACCCTGCGGAGACTGCGAACACCTGCCAATCTTTATTACCGCTTACTAAGTCCGCGATAGCAGGTAAACACATAGCGCCAGCTAGTGTTGATAACAACACACCAAGAATGAAAAGCACTGGGCGAAAGTCGAGCATGGCAAGAGGCCCACTCAGGTTCAGTTTTCTGTGTAAAATATACTAGTATACCATCACGGTTTTGCGAAGACTGGTTCACTAAATAACTTTAGGCAGAGTTAGGTTGAGAAGCTTGGGCTAGCACCCTCTATAAATGAGAGAAACTCACGCCGAGTCTTTGAGTCATCACGGAATGCGCCCAACATGTGGCTAGTGATCATCGATACACCAGATTTTTTAACCCCACGTGTTGTCATACATTGATGTTGAGCTTGAACTACGACACCGACACCCTTGGGTTCTAATACTTCGTCTATAGTCTGAGCTATTTGAGCCGTCAACTTTTCTTGTATTTGTAGACGTCGAGCAAAAATTTCTACAACACGCGCCAATTTGCTTATGCCAATTACTCTGTTGGATGGAAGGTAAGCGACATGTACCTTTCCAATTATTGGCACTACGTGGTGTTCGCAGTGCGAAAAGAACTCGATGTCTCTGAGGACCACCATTTCATCATAACCACCCGTTTCTTGGAAAGTTCGCTCGAGAACCTCGACGGGATCTTCGTTGTAGCCCGAGAAATACTCCTCCCAAGCCCTCACAAAACGAGCCGGAGTATCTACGAGACCTTCACGTTCGGGATTGTCGCCAGCCCATTGGATGAGCGTCCGTACAGCCTTCTCAGCTTGTTCACGGCTGGGCCCCGGATCGTCTGCGCCTTTTGCCGTTGGTTGTGCCGTCATTAGTTTCAAACCTCTTTCAGCCTAACAATTCTGTATTGATTGGATAGTGTTTTCTATCCAGAGTCTAATGTAGGTTATTTACCGGATATTTCGAACTTAAACTACTACAGTTTTATCCCATCAATTCAACTGCATTGGCTGATGCGGGCTATCAAGTGAGAACGCAGGGATTCGCACATCGAAACATTCTCCATTTGGTGCTTCCATTTGATAAGTGCCCACCATTATGCCAGACGGTGTTTGCAAAGGTGTTCCACTGGTATACTCAAAATCATCGCCCGGACCTAACACAGGTTGTTCGCCCACAACTCCAGGTCCGCGCACCTCCTGAACCCTGCCATCTGCATCAGTTATTTGCCAGTAACGTGTTCGCAATTGTACAGTTTGAACCCCGTTATTCTCTATTTTCACGTGATAAGCCCACACAAAATGATTCTCGTCTGGTGCAGATTGATCTTCAAGGTAGAATGGCTTAACCGTTACTTTGATGTCGCGGGTACGTTTCTGATACATTTCCTATTCCTGTAGACCACAGCAGTATTCGATTTATAGTTTAAGCCCCTGTTTAGTTAGTTTGTCAAAGCAAAACCTCTAAATTTTTTAATTATACATTGGAACCGGTGCTACATGAGGCCCTGCCGAGGACGCAGAATTTGCTGCAATGAGGATGTTTTAACTTCACTGGGTGCTGAGCGCTGGCTAGTGTTGATCCAAAATCAAATGCTTCTTCATATGGCAAAAGGGTGCACGGTGAAACAACTGGAGAGGAATCTCCCTTGCGTTTTAATACAACCCGAGAATGAGAGCACATCAACTCACGTGGGGAAATATCCAGCACATTCCAGCAACTTTCAGTTATTTCTGGCACGTCGATTTGGTCATCCAATTCAGGAAAAAGAACTAAACTAGTAGGATTTGACGCATCGATAGTAATTTTTTCATTAAAGAATAGTGCATCGAAGCCCTTGCGTATGATGTCTTCGCTTTGTAACCAACAAGTTCGGCTAGCAACTGAAACTGGGAAACCGTTTTCACACAGCCATTTTAGTCCTTGTAGAGCGGGTTCCCATGTATTTTCTCCACGTATCTTTTCGTGGCCTCCTTGTGTGAAATGGTCTAATGAAACTCGGAATTTGCATTTTTCTCGAGGATGAAGTGAGAGAACGGCATCGGCGCACTTCATTAGTGGGCGCATACCGTTTGTGAGTACCAATGCTTCAAAGCCTCGTGCAAGCACATTTTCCAGCATAACTATTAGATCGGGATTCATAAAAGGCTCACCGCCGGTAAACCCTATTTCGTTGGTACCAAGTTGATGATAGGTAGTCTCGTGAAGAAACTCATCAACTTCTGAGGCGCTTAGGTAAACGAGTTTGTCATTTTTAGGACTAGATTCAATGTAGCAATTTTCGCACGCAAGGTTGCAAAGTGTTCCGGTATTGAACCAAATAGTCTCTAGTTTACTAAGAGAAACCTCCGCACGAGCTTCTCCCCGAGCCGTGTAGTCTGGGTCGCGAAATTTGTTCGGGTCAAGCTTCGGACCTAATCCTATGGTGACACTGCTCATAATTATTGCTCTTATAAACCCACATTTTAAAGTGACCAATTACAAATTAGGAGTTTTCACGCAAGCGGCGCGATTGCAACCATTTTTTCTGTACCGTATAAACTAAACTAATTGCGGGTATGATGTAATGGTAGCCTGTCAGCTTCCCAAGCTGAACGAGTGGGTTCGATTCCCACTATCCGCTCCAAAAATTTATCATTTTTTATTTTGTTATTGATAGGCCCAAATAAGTTATAGAATAAGTATATTAATAATAACCGCTCTGTAGTTAGACCGTTTGTTGCGGTACAAAACTATATCTAAGCGTTTGTGATCAAAGCCTTTCAGAAAATTTTCTGCTATTGGGCTAAAAGAGACTTCCCGTCAATCCAGATAATGTTTTCAGATATGAGGCGAAGGGGTTACAGTAGTACACTTCCAACTAAAAATCTTTTAGCCAAGCGGCTCAGCGCTGCGAGCAGCCGAGAAAATAGTATCGAGCAACAATGCTGCTAAAAGGCCCGTTGTATTAGACGTGAAAAGATTCCCCACAACCGCAACGACCCTTCTCGTTGGGATTACTGAACACAAAACCGGAAGTGAATTTGTCCTCCTGATAATCCATTTCTGACCCAATAAGAAACATAGTTGCAGCTGGGTCAATGAATATCGTAACACCTTTATCTTGGACGATTTCCTCAAACTTTTTCTGTTCTTCGGCATACTCGACGAAATATGACATGCCGGAACAGCCCTGTGTCTTAATACCAACACGAAGTCCTTTTATAGGTTTGTCAGCTTGTGCAATCAAAATTTTTACACGCTCTGCCGCAGTTTCAGTTAGTGTCATTAATTGTGATGTTGGCATGTCTTCACCTACTTCCGTCATTTTATTCTATCTACCACATATCCAAAGCTAATTTCGCTGCTTCTGTCATTCGTTCTTTGGTCCATGGTGGGTCCCAGACAAGTTGGACCGTTACTTCTCCAAATCCTTTAACGCTTGCAACTGCATCGGCTACCATCTTAGGCATTTCCCCAGCAACAGGACAACCCGGGGCTGTTAAACTCATCATGACCTCAACCGATCCATCTTGATTAATGTCATAGCTATATATTAAGCCCAACTCAAATATATCAACCGGTATTTCAGGATCAAATACGGTCTTTAGTGCTGCGACCAGATCTGCTTCCGAGGCTAAAGGCACTCCCGCCTCTACTGGCGATCCAGACATAGCTTTAAAATCGGATCCTCCAGGCAGAAAATCTGATAATTCTTTATGATTGTCCATATCCTACTCCGTGGATATTTCTTCTACTCCGTGAACTGCCGCATCTAGAGCATGCCACGCCAGTGTGGCACATTTAACACGAACAGGAAACTGTCGAACTCCAGAAAGAACCTGTAGACGCTCAATCTCCTCATCGCCATCTTCACTTTCAAGATTAAAATCGTCAGTTGTGCACATCTTCCTGAAATCATCGAATAAGGTTTTCGCCTCAGTAATTGATTTGCCCTTAACTATCTCCGTCATCATTGAGGCAGATGCGATTGATATTGCACATCCTTTACCAAGGAAACTTACATCAACGATACATTCGTTTTTATCAACGTCAACGTAGACAACGACTTGATCACCACAGAGGGGATTTTTACCAGCAGCCTCGCGCTCGGGCTTTTCGGGGCGACGGAAGTTACGGGGGTTTTTCCCATGGTCTAAAATTACTTCCTGATAGAGTTCGCGAAGCTCGTCTAGCATCAGCTAAAAATCTCCTGTACCGTTTCTAATGCCTGGCATAGCTGGTCAGCATCATTTTGATTATTGTAAAGACCAAAAGAGGCGCGTGCAGTTGCTGGAAGCCCTAGACGATCCATCAACGGTTGGGCACAATGGTGGCCAGCGCGAATAGCAACTCCTGACCTATCTAAAATTGTGGCCATGTCATGGGGGTGCGCACAATCAAGGATCATTGAGATTACGCTAACCTTATTTGATGCAGTCCCAATGATTCTAAGTCCGTCGATAGCATTTAGCCTAGAAGTTGTATAATTAAGAAGATCATTTTCATGCCTGGCAATCGCTACAAGGCCGATATTATTTATATAGTCGATCGCAGCGCCCAGGCCAATCGCCTGCGCAATAGCTGGCGTCCCAGCTTCAAATTTTGCTGGAAGATCGGCCCATGTGCTTTCTTCAAAAGTAACGGTGTTAATCATGTCTCCGCCGCCCATATATGGGGGCATGGCATCTAGAAGTTCTTTTTTACCATACAGCACTCCAATACCAGATGGCCCATAGAGCTTGTGTCCCGAGAAAGCATAAAAGTCGCAATCCAAATTTTGAACATCGACAGACTCATGCATCACCGCCTGACACCCGTCGATTAATACGGCTGCGCCAGCGGAATGGGCGAGCTCTGTAATGCGTTTCACTGGAAGTACTGTGCCCAACACGTTTGATATATGGGGAAATGATACTAGCTTCGTGCGTTCACTTAAAAGTTTCTCGAAAACATCCATTCGCAACTCTCCGGAATCTGTTATCGGTACCACTTTCAGTACTAAGTCTTTTTCTGCTTTCAACAATTGCCAAGGCACGATGTTGGAATGGTGCTCCATCTCAGTAATTATTATCTCGTCTCCACAATTCAGTCTGCTTCGTGCATAACTACTGGCAACTAGGTTTATTGCTTCGGTTGCATTTCGTGTGAAAATAATTTCACCGCGATACTCAGCATTGAGAAATTCCTGCACCTTGTCCCGAGCACCCTCGTAATTGTCGGTAACAACCTCACTGAGCTGATAGGCTCCCCTGTGAACATTAGCGTACCCAGAGTCATATACGGCACTTATGGCATCTATCACTTGGCGGGGTTTCTGTGCTGAGGCGGCGCTATCAAGAAATGCAAACGGTTGTCCGTGCACCTCCGTTCCCAGAATCGGGAAGTCCGAACGGATTTTTTCTACGTCGTAAGTCTTTGACGGACGATTAGAAATATCAGTCATTACATTTTCCTGTGGACAGCCAAGTAGAAATTGTCTCACTCAAAGTTTTTTGGATTAAGGGATTAGAGATTTCATCTATTGCAGATTTGATGAAAGCCTCGATAAGAAGGTTTCGGGCAACCACTTCATTAATGCCGCGCGCCCGCAAGTAAAATAATGCGTCCTCATCGAGTTCGCCGGCGGTGGCACCGTGTGAGCATTTGACATCATCGGCATAAATTTCTAGTTCTGGTTTAGAGTCCACTTCCGTGCCTTTCGACAGAAGAAGTGCTTGATTAAGCTGGTAACCGCTAGTTCTCTGGCTTTCTTTACGAACCAAAATTTTGCCCTGAAAGACACCGCGGGCTTTATCATCGAGAACTCCCTTGTATATTTCGTGGGACGTGCTATTTGGTGCAGCATGGTCTATGGATGTTGTGTGATCTCCATGTTGGTTGCCATTTAATAGATATATGCCCAACAAACGACAATCAGCATTACTGCCAATGATTTTTGCGTTAACTTCATTACGCGAAAGCTTCGCCCCAATGGTAACAATAAAATTTTCGTAATTAGAGCCATCTGCAAGCCTTACTTCCGTAGCAGCAATATGAATGGCCTCTTTATGGTCATTCTGTATTTTGTAATGATGCACGGTTGCATTTGAGCTAAGTTCGATTTCTGCTACGCAATTACTAAAATAGTTATTATTTTGAGCGCCAAAATGACTTTCAAATAAGGTTACTTTGCTATTTTGACCGGCGTTTATCATAAAGCGAGGGTGGAAGACTACAGGCTTAGCTGACGGTTCAGTTAACGAAATCAAATGAATAGGTTTGTCTATACGTGCGCTCTCACAAATGTTTAAACATAATGCGTCTGTAAATGCTGCAGTGTTCAATGCAGCCATTGGGGTGCGTTCAAAATCTATAAGTCTGGACAGCTTATCTTCGCCAATTTCATCAATGGATTTCAACTCTAACCCTTTTGGCAAGTCATCAATATCCGATAACGATTTAATCAATGACCCGTTTATTAAAACAAACTTGTAGGCGTCGATCTGGGAAAATTTTTGCAATGATAGAGTAATTTTTTCATTGGAAGAGACATAAGAAGCTGGCACAAAATTTTCCTGCCGGATTTTGTTTAGGTTGGTATATTTCCAGCGCTCATCTCGAACCGTCGGCAGACCTAATTCGTCAAAAACGTTGAGGCTGTGTTCGCGTAGTGCCTTTAGCCAATTCAGATGGCTTCCCGGAAGTTGCCTGTGTATCTCACCATATTGCTTTGCGAGATCGCGGGCTGTGTTTTGTTTCACTACCATTTGAAAAGCGCTTATGAGTTATGCAGCTTGGTTATCGGTGAACATGCTGTAGCCTGATTTTTCTAGTTCAATTGCCAGATCCTTCGCACCTGTGGCAACAATCCTTCCGTTCACTAAAACATGGATCACATCAGGCACGATATAATTTAATAGCCTCTGATAATGCGTAATTACCAGCATCGAACGTTTGGGGTTTCGCAGCCTATTTACCCCGTCTGCGACTGTTCTTAGGGCATCTATGTCGAGCCCCGAATCTGTTTCGTCTAGCACCGCTAGCTTTGGCTCAAGCATAGCAAGTTGTAACACTTCGTTGCGTTTTTTTTCGCCACCGGAAAATCCAACGTTGACGGGCCGCTTAAGCATTTCATCAGACATCGCAATTTCTTCTGCTTTCTTACGAACGAGTTTCAAAAATTGCATCGCATCTAGTTCGTCTTCGCCGCGATATTTTCTTACCGCATTCAGCGCTGTTTTAAGAAAAGTCGAAGTAGCTACACCCGGAATCTCAACTGGATATTGGAACCCAAGGAATAGGCCTTCCCCAGCGCGTTGCTCCGGATCCATTTCAAGAAGATCTTTCCCATTAAAAGATACGGTCCCGTTGGTGATTTTGTATTTATCACTGCCAGCCAATACGTATGAGAGCGTACTCTTTCCGGATCCGTTGGGACCCATTATTGCGTATGTTTTGCCAGCCTCTATTTTTAGGTTGATGCCCCTCAATATTTCGTTGCCGTCGATGGACACGTGAAGGTTCTTAATTTCGAGCATGATTGTTATCTACCTGTCCTACGCATCAAAGTTTAGCCAACGCTGCCTTCGAGGCTAATGCCAACGAGCTTTTGGGCTTCAACAGCAAACTCCATCGGCAGCTGCTGGAGCACTTCTTTACAAAACCCATTTATAATGAGCGCTACAGCTTCCTCATCAGACAGTCCCCGTTGACGGCAATAAAAAAGTTGATCTTCGCTAATTTTAGCGGTAGTGGCCTCATGCTCTATTTGAGCTGCCGGATTACGTGACTCGATATAGGGAACTGTGTGAGCGCCGCATTCATCACCGATTAGAAGGCTGTCGCACTGTGTGAAGTTGCGGGCCCCATCTCCGCCGGGCATAATTTTGACTTGCCCTCTGTATGTGGAATCAGATTTACCTGCAGCAATGCCTTTCGCTATTATGGTAGACCGGGTGTTTTTACCAAGATGGATCATTTTTGTGCCCGTGTCTGCCTGCTGATAATTATTTGTTATTGCCACGGAATAAAATTCGCCAACAGAATTATCTCCCTCAAGAATGCAGCTCGGGTATTTCCAAGTTATTGCTGAGCCTGTCTCGACTTGGGTCCATGAAATTTTAGAGTTACGACCGCGGCAGGCCCCACGTTTGGTTACAAAATTATAAATGCCGCCAATCCCATTTTCATCACCAGGGTACCAATTTTGTACGGTAGAATACTTAATTTCTGCATCATCTAGTGTTACAAGTTCAACTACTGCAGCGTGAAGTTGGTTCTCGTCACGCATTGGGGCCGTACAACCCTCAAGGTAACTTACATATGAGCTTTCATCGGCTATAATTAAGGTCCGTTCGAACTGACCAGTATTCTCAGCATTTATTCTGAAATACGTAGAGAGTTCCATCGGACAGCGCACACCTTTTGGTATATATACGAATGAGCCATCCGTAAACACTGCTGAATTTAAACACGCATGTTTGTTGTCTCCATAAGGTATCACCGAGCCAAGGTATTTCTTTACCAATTCGGGGTGTTTCTGCACTGCTTCCGATATGGAGCAAAAAATTACACCTTCTTCTTCCAATTTCCCCTTGTAGGTAGTCGCAACGGAAACGCTGTCAAAGACAGCGTCCACCGCGACACCAGCAAGCATTTCTTGCTCCTTGAGGGGAATGCCAAGTTTTTCATAGGTCTCGAGAAGTTTCGGATCGACCTCGTCTAAACTATTCGGCTTGTCGACATCTTTTTTCGGGGCCGCATAATAGTAGGCATCTTGATAATCGACCGGGGGAAAATTCACCTTCGCCCAGTTAGGCTCCGGCATTTTCAACCAGTGAGCATAGGCTTTTAACCGCCAATCCAAAAGCCATTCAGGCTCATTCTTCTTTGCAGAGATAAAACGCACAACGTCTTCGTTGAGGCCTTTTGGAGCAGTTTCAAGTTCGATATCGGTGACAAACCCAAATTCATACTTGTCGCCTATTTTCTTTACTGCCTCAGCTGTTTCTAGGGTTACTGACATTGGATAAAGTCTCCACTAATCTCTTCCCGATCTGCGGGTTTAACTATTTCAGGCAGTTTTGATGGCATACACAGTTCTTCCAGCGAAATTTCTTCCAAAGTATTTCGTATTGCCCTGTTTACACGATCCCAACCCCCGCGCACGGGGCAGAGCGACTCAACGTTGCATGAATCTTCGGCCCCTTCCGCGCAAGCGGTTAAAACAACTGGACCATCCAGTGCTTCTATCATTTCCGCCACAGAGATTTGACTGAGCGGACGCTGTTGCGAGTAGCCACCATTCACCCCTCGGTGAGACTTTATTAATTGTTTTTTAGCAAGCTTTTTCAAAATCTTTCTTACTGTAGGTAATGGCAAACCGGTTGTTAGGGACAGACTTGGTGCAGTAGTGATGATGTCTGCGCTTCTACTGACGTGCACTATTATCATTACGGCATAATCAGTCATTCGGTTCAGCTTAATCATAAAAAACTTCTTCGGTAGAAAAAAACACATGCTTTCTAATTAAATTGGACCGTTTCAGTACCGTTTTCAAGCGCTCCCTGCAAGCACTTTCGCGGCACTACAAAAAACGGAGTTAAAATACGGTCAGAAGTCGAAATTTATCCGCCCATAATTTGAAAAATAAATCACCTACTTTCCCGCGTTGCCAGTTTAGCGTAGGATTTAAACATGGCTGATAATGTGACCAAACTTCGCCGGGCAAATGAAATCGAATCTGGCCCTAGTCTCACCAATTTGCGACACGAGGCACAAAAAACAGAACGCAAAGCGAAATTGATACTTCGATTTGGAGTCGGGCTCAGTGTGATCTGGGCTTTAACTTGCTTGTTTTATGTGCACGAGCATTTGGGGTGGGACTTTGCTGTGCAGCTTTTGCCCCATGAGATGGGCATGCTGTTTGCCGGGTTTGCTTTGCCGGTAGCCATGCTTTGGGCCGGGATTTCATCTTTTCGTAGGTCTCATGATGTTCGCTTTCATACTGAAATGTTACGCCGTCACCTTGATCTTTTGGGTTATCCTGCTGAAGAACACGAAGGGCGTGTCAGAACAGTTTCCGATCTTCTTAAAAAACAGGCTGAAGAGTTAACACAAGTTAGTGAATACGCGACGCAACACATGTCGAAATTAGTAGAGGCGATGGAAACTCAAACAATTGGGTTGGGTCAGGCCAGCGATAAGGCTGCAGCGGAAGTGCACCTAATACGTGATAGATTAATGGTTGATGTTGAAACACTGCAAGATTTGGTTAAGAAAATTGACCAACAGCGAGGCGAAGTTGAGTCTACCGTGTCTGGCCAAGCCGAAGCCCTTGGTCGCGTTACCCAAGCAGCTCTTGAGCATTCTGATCATATAAACGCCGCTTTAAGAATTCAGGCAGCTGATTTGAGTGGTGTATCGGATAGGGCAGCTGAACAAGCAAAAAGTCTTGGTGTATTGTTCGAGCAATACTCTGAAGATCTGCAGGAAGCTAGCCGCAATGCAGAGCAGCAAGCAGCCGAGGCGGAAAAATACCTGTCGGAAAGTGCGGAGGACCTCAAGCTTGTTGCGGAGAAGGTTGGGACACGTGCCGCCTCTATAGCAGAGGAGCTCCATGAGGAAATTGGGCATATGACCGAGAAATTGAGATCTTCCCTTGAGGAACAATCGGCTGCCGTTGGTACGATGACTGACCGTACTGGCGAGCGGATTGAGCGCATGGCGGTGGGATTAGCGCGGCAAGCAACGGATGCTACCGGTCATCTCGAGGTTGCGCTCGAAAAACAGTTTAAGGCTGTTGATCATGTTTTGACTACAGCTGAACATCGAATGGATGAACTAAAAAACCAAGTAGATCAGCAAGTGACTCTGCTTAGCCACGGGCTAAGAGAATCAATAAATCACAATGCTGGGCAGATTGGTGTAACAGTTGATAAAGCAAAAGAACAGATTGGTCGGCTTACTTTCGTTATCAACGAACAGTCCCAGAACCTTGCAAATGTTACGGAAAAGTCGAGCGTTGAAACTGAAAACATGATTGGCGCCCTAAAAACGCAGGCTATTAATCTGTCAGGAACAGCGGAGCACATAGCTAAGCAAACACAGGTAGTGCAAGACACGGTAAATCAGCAATCTGAGCAGCTTACCAAAGCGTCTGATCAAACTGCCGAACGAATTCAAGCTCTAAGTGCTATGTTCCAAGAACAAACTCTATCACTAGGTCAGGCAACCGATCTTGCCGTAGATCGCGCAGATGCTCTGCGGTCTGCACTCGATCGTCAAGCACAAGATCTGCGGGGAGCATCCGATCATGCGGCGTCACAAGCCAGAGAGATAGAAGCTCTTTTGCAGGCAAAGGCTTCAGAGATTACAGTTGCTGTTAAAGATAGTGTCGGTGAAATCGGCCAAGCTCTTGGGCCGTCTGTAACAGAAGCGCAAATGATGGCCGCAACTTTGACACAACAGGCAGCGACTTTGCGCGACGCGGCAGATAGGTCTGCAGCCCAAGCTAGCTCAATAGCTGAACTGATGCGCCAAAGAGGAATTGAACTAAATCAAGCATCCGACCATGTAACCGGAAAGGTTAAAGAAATTCGGGAAGCGCTAAATGAAAATACGAATGATCTGAATCAAGCGGCCACCAATGTTGGCGAGCGTGCCAGTGAGGTGAAGGCTGCACTGGCCAACGATAGTCGATATTTGTCGGATCTAGCTAATTTTCTGCATGAAAGGTCTCAGCAGATTGATACGCAAATCCAGCATCATACTGAGACTTTAAAGCAGTCATCATTGCAAGCTTCACAACAAGCCGATGAAATATCCGATGTATTGCAGCGTCAGGTTGCCCGTTTGCTGGAGGCAGCGGGTACTGTAGCCGAAACCTTAGGTGCGGCAGGTCAGAATTTCGACAAAGAAACCGCATCAGTGAATACGGCCCTTATGGAGGGATTGAGGTTGATGAATGACGCAGGAGAACATTTCAATGCTCAAGCTGAGCGGCTCACCTCAGCATCATTGCAAGCTGGCATGCAGATTAATGATAATAATGAGGCCCTCCAAAATGAAACCAAAGAGATCATGCGGGCGTCTAAAGAAGCGGCAGAACGGATGCAACTTGTGGGCGAAGTTTTCACGGAGCAAATAACCAATTTATATGGTTCAACCGATCAATTATCTTCCCGTATGGCGACTTTAACGGAGGGGTTGCGACAACAGGCTCGCGGCATAAGTGAAGCCGGCGACGAAGCGAGCGTCCGCGTGCGAGAGGTTGGCGAAATGTTGGGAAGTCAAACTCAATCTTTGGTGCAGGCGACAGGTGATGCACGCCTTGAGATAGACGCTTTAACTGAGAGAGTTGATAATCATCGAAGCAATCTTTTGGAGACTACCGATGCTGTAGTTTTGAAAACATCTGAAGCAAGCACACATTTTGATCAACATGCTGCAATTCTTACCGAAGCCGCTGCGGCCGCTGCCGATCAAGCTGAAAAATTGAAAGAGCTAGATCTCTCAGGTCGAAGGAATCTTTTTTTAAAAACGGCTCGATTCATTATTGAAGACTTGCATTCAACGGCTGTTGACCTCATTAGAATTCTGCGGACAGAGGTGCCGGACGCCGATTGGAAGCGCTATGTGAAGGGTGATCGAGGAATATTCACCCGCAAATTACTCGGTGAAAAGCCTTCTGCAACTGTTTCATTGATAGCTCAGAAGGTTCAACGTGAGGAGGAAATGCGCCGTTATGTAATGCGCTATTTTGATCACTTTGAAACATTATTACGAGAAGCAGAAGATGTTGATCCGGAACACCTCTTGCACTCGACATTTATGACTGCCGATGTTGGCAAACTCTATCTACTGCTTTGCAGGGCATTAGGCAGAGATGTAATGTATGACAAATAGTTTTCTTTGAATATTGAGATCATGTTCTGAAACCAGACATCTTTGATTTGCATTTCAAAAAACTCCCCAATCAATAATGGTGAAAATACCAAACCCGACAACAACCGTTCCACCCAAACGATTTACTGCCGACATAGTTTTTGGGTTAAGCCCGCGGCGAAACCGCGCCGCAGCAGTCGTGAGCCCGATCCACCATATGCTCGCACCTACAAAAACGCCACCGACGACTGTTATTTTTTGAATAGAGTTCACTGCGATATCTCCAATTTTGAAACCTCCAAAAACAGCTATGAAGGCAAAAATTGTTGCGGGATTTAATACTGTAACCAAGAAAGCACTTAGCCAATTCCCGGCAAGGTTACGCAGTTGTAAAACAGTGGTTTTATTATTACCATTGATCGGTTTTTCTAAATAAATCAATGCGCCCAATATGATTAAAATTATTCCACACGCTGGTTGAAACCAGTTCGTTTGATCAAGCAACTTCGGTAATGCGACCGATAGGCTAAAAATAGAAATCGCTGCTAATAATGCATCGGCAGCGGCAGCGCCTAGCCCTGTGAAGAAGCCCGGCCACCATCCATGTTTGAGACTTCGGTAAACGCACATTACTGCAATAGGTCCAACGGGCGCTGCTATCGCAATCCCAATACCTATGGCCTTTGAAAAAAGAATAAGATCCAATTTCGGCTTCCTTGTTTCGGAAAGACATTGGGCCGACTAATACCACAAATTTTTGTTTCAATATCGAAATAAAAAATTTGCTTTTTTTTAAAAAAAATTAATAAAATAAGTCAAATAATTTATAAATGTAAAAAATGGATGAAAAAACATTTCATATTGTAAAGCTACTGGTATCTAATGCTCGATTATCCTTTAATGCCTTAGCCAAACGGGTTGATTTATCACCGCCGGCGGTAGCAGAGCGGGTTCGCCGCCTAGAACACACTGGAGTTCTGCTTGGCTATCATGCAAAGCTAGAGCGTAATGCAGTAGGTTTGCCGATCACCGCATTTGTACGGTTGAGCTGTAAAAGCGCAAAGTTTCAGGCAGTAACGCGTTTGGCACTAGAATTGCCGCAGGTTTTGGAATGCCATCACATTACTGGTGAAGCGTGCTTCCTCATAAAGCTCGCTGCTCCATCTATCGCGGAGCTCAAATCTTTGATTGAGCGCTTTCGGGAATACGGGCAGGCCGATAGCTCAGTTGTATTATCGTCAGTAGTAGAGCAAAAGCCGGTATTTGGGGTTCAGGAAGGTGAATGGGAGTAAGGACGGATGGCTATTACTGCTAAACCGAATTCATCACGGAGTAACGCTAAGGGTCGTTTCGACTATAAAATCCGGGTTGCGACCGCCGATGATGCTGAAGCTTTGTTTCACTTCGGGCGCGCACTCTTGTCTGAGACAGATTTTTTCTTGCGTAGTTCTGAGGAACGAGCCGGCTCGATAGACGAAATGCGGATGATCATCAATCGTTTTCAAGAATTACCGAGGCACTTACTTCTCAATGCGTGGAAGGGAAACTTTCCCGTTGGCGAGGCTGTTATAATGGGAGGTGAACTGCAGCGTAATCGTTATACCGCTACCGTGGGTGTCGGTGTATTGCAGGAGCATACGGGCAAGAAGTTAGGAAGAACGCTTATGGAGGGTCTCGAACATTTTGCGCATCATGCTGGCATCCATAGATTGGAGCTGACAGTTATGAGCCATAACGCACGAGCTTTGCGTCTTTATGAAAAAATGCAATATCGAATTGAAGGCATGCGCAGGGAGTCACTAAATGTAAATGGATCTTATGTAGACGAGTTTTCTATGTCGAAATTGCTCAGCGACAAGCTTTAAAGCAATATGTTTAGCATGGGCTTCATTACTGTTGCATATAACAAAAAATGAGCAAATCTCGTATGCTTTGCGGTTGTATTTTGATTTTCTCTCTATGATCATTCATTGAAAATTAGTGGCTTTCGTATTCTTGAAGAATGAGTCAATCCGCCGTATTTGAAAGTTGCAACGCTAGTCTTCATAGATTTATAAGTCCGCGGTCTGAAGAAATTAACTGTCATAAGAGAGGTGAATGAATGCTTTATGAAGGAGTGATTTCAGGCAATAGGCGGGCATTGGCCCAAGCGATCACATTATTAGAATCTACTAATCCCGATCACGAAACAGCGGCATCCGAGCTGTTGGCCAAGCTAACACCCCACTCCGGTAAGTCTATGCGAGTTGGCATATCGGGAGCGCCTGGGGCCGGAAAATCAACGTTTATCGAAAGTTTGGGACTTCACGTGCTTGCGCGAGAACATAAGTTAGCAGTATTAGCTGTTGACCCTACTTCAAAACGGAGCGGGGGTTCTATTCTTGGTGACAAAACACGCATGGAGGAACTTTCGAAAAACGATAATGCTTTTATACGGCCATCTCCAGCAGGAGGAGCACTTGGTGGAATTGGGAATCGTAGCCGCGAGGCTTTGGTAGCTTGTGAGGCTGCTGGGTTTGATGTGATTTTCGTAGAGACGGTAGGAGTAGGCCAATCAGAGACTGCTGTTGCAGATATGACCGATCTTTTTTTACTACTTCTCTCTCCAGCAGGAGGGGATGAATTGCAAGGTATGAAAAAGGGTATCGTTGAAATTGCGGATATTGTGTTGGTTAATAAGGCTGATGGAGATTTCAAAAAATCTGCATGCATTGCTGCTTCCAATTATCAGAGTGCAATTAGGATGCTACGGCCAAATGCAAATAATTGGGAGGTGCCAGTCCTTACGTGTTCTGCTCTGAATAACACCGGTATTGATGAGATATGGAAAGTTGCCGAAAAATGGCGAAGTGTAATGACGGCAGATGGCACGTTCGCGCGGGTTCGACAAAAACAAGCGGGAGTTTGGCTTTGGGATTCCATTCGTGAACGATTTGAACGCGAATTTCGCCTCGATATGGACAACGGTGATGAGCTGAATATTTTAGGTTCCAAGGTTGCCAACGGGGAAATGACGGCGCCTAATGCGGCCTTAGCCTTGATCCGTCGATTTCGTGGAGGAAAACCAGCTTGACTGGCTGGGTTCACTGCCCTAAAACGGCTTCCGAAGTAGCGAAAGAAGTCCCCATATTCCTTTGAATTTATGGTGAAGATGAGATGTCACGCCGTTGTATGATACTGGGAAAACGCGTTCAGGCTGGTAATAATGTGAGCCATGCGCATAACAAAACGAGGCGTCGGTACTTGCCAAATCTGCAAAATAGTTCGGTGTTAAGCGACATTCTTGGCGAAACTGTGCGCTTACGTGTTACACCAGCAGCGATTCGCACCATCGAGCATAAAGGCGGGCTAGATGCTTTTTTGTTGGGCACCCCCAATCGTAAATTAACGCCGGAGGCAAAAAGGCTGAAAAAACGATTAGAAAGAGCTGTTGCAAAACAAGCTAGGGATTGACCCGCTTTCCTCGAGTTGGGAAAGCAGACGTGAGCCGGCAAAAAATTTTGCATCAAGATAAAATTGGTGAAGAGTGCCACCCAAAAATATCGATTATAGTGGATTCGGCTTCAAAGTCACAGCGACGGACAAACGCACTCGTGCAAGATTGGGGTGCTTAACCACGCCGCACGGACAGTTAATGACCCCTGCATTCATTTTTTGTGCGACGAAAGCTGCGATACGTGCCGCGAGTCCGCGTGACCTCAAGTCCGCCAATGTCGAAATGATTCTCGCCAACACCTATCATCTTCTAGTCCAGCCCGGCCCAGACCTTGTCGCCAAGGCAGGTGGGCTTCACCAATTTATGGGATGGAACGGGCCTCTCTTAACCGATAGCGGTGGTTTTCAGATTTTTAGTCTTGGCAGCGGTGTCGGTGGCTCAGAAATCAAAAATAACAGAAGTGGGTCGGGGAATGTCCGAACGAATAAACTTCTTTTAAAGCTCGATGAGGAGGGCGCCGTATTCCGTTCGCCTAAAGATGGAGCACAACACACATTAACACCAGAATCCGTAATCAACATCCAGCGTAAATTAGGTCCTGATATTGCTGTCGTTTTAGATGAATGCACCCCTGTCAATGTTGAGCGCAAATACACTGAAAAATCGTTAAATCTTACACACAGATGGGCCAAGCGAAGCCTTGTTGAATTTGATCGTTGTCATGATGGAACGCAAGCCCTTTACGGTGTTGTGCAGGGTGGAGTCTACAAAGACTTAAGGTGTGAGGGTGCAGAGTTTATAGCTTCACTACCATTTTTTGGGCAAGCGGTTGGAGGGTGTTTGGGGGAACACAAAGAATCTATGTATGAAATCATTGAATATTCGATGGGGCCACTCTCAGCTGCAGCTCGGGGACGTCCCACACATTTACTGGGCATAGGCGGAGTACGAGACATCTGGGAGGGTGTCGGCATGGGGATTGATACTTTTGACTGTGTGACTCCTACCAGAATAGCTCGGCACGGGTGGGCATTGAAGAAGACGGCTGAGAGATTTCGGATTAATATCCGTAATGCGAGGTTTCGTGAGGACCAACGACCACTGGAGAGTGATTGTAGCTGCTACACTTGTATGAATTTTTCCCGTTCATATATACACCACCTCATTAAGGCCAATGAGATACTTGGGCTACAATTGCTCACTCAGCACAATATTGCTTTCATGAACCGTTTGATGGAGGTAATTCGAACTTCAATATCGCAGGGAATGTTTTTAGAGGTTAAAAAGGAATGGCTTCGGAATTGACGCCCGATATTTAATTCCTGCTTTTAATTAGTCTTAAAATTTCCGCTGCGGCGGCGGGAATATTCGTGCCTGGCCCGAAAATCGCTGCGGTTCCGGCCTTGTATAAGAATTCATAATCTTGAGGTGGGATGACACCACCGCAAATCACTAAAATGTCGTCTCCCCCCGTTTCTCGAAGAATTTTTATCAGCTGAGGTACGAGTGTTTTGTGGCCAGCAGCTTGTGAAGACACACCAATTATGTGAACATCACTTTCGATTGCCTGACGGGCAGCTTCCTCAGGAGTTTGAAAAAGCGGACCTACATCTACATCAAAACCAATATCTGCGAAAGCCGTAGCAATCACTTTAGCTCCTCGGTCATGCCCATCTTGTCCCATTTTTATCATCAATATTCGAGGACGACGTCCTTCACTAGTTTGAAAATATTCAATCTCAGACTGTATTTTTGCAAAGTTCTCATCGCCAGCATAAGCAGAACCGTAAACGCCGGAGATAGAGCGCACGGCGGCACGATGACGAGAAAACACTTTTTCACAGGCCTGAGAAATTTCACCAACCGTAGCTCGTGCACGTGCAGCTTCAATTGCTGAGGCCAGAAGATTACCGTTTTTGCTTTTTGCGACTTGTGTAAGTTTTTCGAGCGCGGTCTGGCAGAGATTGTTATCGCGATCGATACGAACACGCTCCAAGCGTTTTATTTGCGAGTCTCGAACTGAAGTATCATCGATATCTAATAACTCGACGGGATCCTTTCGGTCGGGTTTGTATTTGTTGACTCCAACAATTACCTCCTCACCTCGATCAATCCGAGCTTGTCGCGCTGCAGCTGCTTCTTCAATTCGTAGTTTGGGCATGCCAGCCTCAATCGCACTTGTCATTCCACCCAAATCCTCAACTTCTTCGATCAATTTCCGTGCGTGGGAGGCTACACTGGCAGTTAATGCTTCGACATAATAACTCCCTGCCAATGGATCTACTACTTTAGTTATTCCCGTTTCCTCCTGCAAAACTAGTTGAGTATTGCGCGCAATTCTCGATGAAAATTCACTCGGCAATGCCATCGCTTCATCAAAGCTATTAGTGTGAAGAGATTGCGTTCCGCCAAGTGCGCCTGCCATGGCCTCAATAGTTGTGCGGATAATATTATTGTAAGGATCCTGTTCAGTAAGGGTTACGCCGGATGTTTGGCAATGAGTACGGAGCATCAACGATTGTTCGGTTTTAGGTTGGAAATGTTTCTGCATTTGCTCTGCCCAGAGTAATCGAGCTGCACGGAGTTTAGCAATTTCCATAAAAAAGTTCATTCCAAGACAAAAGAAGAAAGAAAGCCGTGGTGCAAATTTATCTACGTCCAGCCCTTTTTTGACAGCCGCGCGCACGTACTCTATCCCATCTGCGATTGTAAAAGCTAATTCTTGCACACACGTTGCTCCCGCTTCTTGCATATGATAGCCAGAAATGGAAACGGAATTGAAACGCGGCATATTGCTTGAGGTATATTCAATTATATCGGCAACAATCTGCATCGATGGGGCTGGCGGATAGATGTATGTATTTCGGACCATAAACTCTTTCAAAATATCATTTTGAATGGTTCCAGATAGCTGTGCTGGCGCAACACCTTGCTCTTCTCCGGCAACTATAAAATTAGCAAGTACGGGAAGCACTGCGCCATTCATTGTCATTGAAACGCTCATTTTTTCTAATGGTATACCATCAAATAAAATCTTCATGTCCTCGACTGAGTCAATTGCGACACCTGCTTTTCCTACATCGCCAATCACCCGCGGATGATCGGAGTCATAGCCACGGTGGGTAGCGAGATCAAATGCTATGGATAAACCCATTTGTCCTGCAGCAAGACACTTACGATAAAACTGATTTGACTCCTCAGCCGTGGAAAAGCCCGCATACTGTCGAATTGTCCAAGGTTTTCCTGTATACATGGTCGCCCGAGGGCCCCGTATGAATGGTGGAAATCCAGGCATAGAATTTAGATGATCGAGTGAATCTAGGTCTGCAGCTGTGTAAAGAGATTTAATTGGCACACCCTCTGGGGTCGACCAGTTCAATGATTCTGTTGCACCGTCGCCCAATTCTTTTTGAGCGCGCCTTTCCCAATCGTCTTTTGTGCAAGTCTTAAATATATCGTTAGGTTTGGTCATATCTAGCTGTTTAGTAGTGCACTACTGAGTAAACAAAATTAGGCAAAATTTGGAATGAGGTATTTGAAGCGAAGTTTTGCACAAAACATTTGAAGATTGCATAGCTTTATTTACTTATCTATTCCTCTATCCTCCCACAAACTCGTGATTATATAAATCGCGTTCCCCAGAACGTGGGAGTTATTCCAGTTCTTGAGCAAAGACTATGAACTTCTCTCTCTTTAGCTTTCGAACCGGGCACTGTTTTGAGCTCAAAAGCATGAATACCACTCGTAATTAGAACTGAGTCTATACCTGCATTGCTTGCTCCCGCTATATCGTGATGAAGTGAGTCTCCGATCGCTACTATTTTTTGGGCGTTTGGTTCAAGTTCAAAGCATTTTTGATAAACGCTTAGATTTGGTTTTCCATGAATTTTAACGGCTCCCCCTAATTTGCTGTATGCATCTCCAACCTGCCCAGGGCACGGGCTTAGCTCTCCATTGGGGTCTATGCTGAGCATATCCGGATTGAGTATTACCATTGTTAAATTACATGCTTTAGCCTCAACAAGAACTGGCGTTAATTGTTCGATAGGTCCGACTGGTAAATCACCAACCAATAAAAAATCCGCCGACTTTACGCAATTAACTGGATTGAGGCTAAGGCCATCAAGGAAGTCCTCCCGCTGATCATCGCCGATTATAAAACACTTTGTGCCCAGTCGCTGATAAAAAGGATCGGTCTGATTTTTAATGGCCTCCCACGCTAGTTCGCCCGAGGTGAGTATGTGGTCATATAGGTCAGGTGTGATTCCAAATTTTTTTAAACCATCTGCACTAGCCGAAACTCGTCTTGAGGAATTAGATACCAAAATGATTTTTTTTCCGGCCGATTTTATTCTGGTCATTGCATTGACTGCACCTTGGTGCGCATTAGCACCATTATGCAAAACACCCCACTGATCAAGAATAAATAGGTCATATTTCCATCTCAGATCTGACACGACTTTTATATAACGGGGTTGGGTCATTTTATTGTGAAATGCAATTGTTTTAATTCGTTCATTCTAAACTACGCGCAGTTCCGGAGGTTTGGAATTATCGCTTGGATTTTTACTCATGCGGGGTTCGCCGAAAAGATAACCTTGTCCTAAATCGATATTAAAATCGAGCAAATCAATAAGCTCTTGTTCTGTCTCTATGCCATCTACGATTAGATCAATACCTGCTTCATCAAGGGATGTTTTCATATTTTGAATAGACTCAGATGTAGCCATTATATTTTTTTTCAAAAGATTTTTTACATGGATCTTTACAAATCGAAATCCAAGCCGTGCCAAACCATTAGGATCAAAAGTTAAATCAGTAACCTCATTCATGCACAGTCTGTAACCAACGTTTACCAATCGCTGAAGGTCTTGGCCCGTGTCATCTGCTCGGGCGGCTAGCTCGGCTTGGGAAAGCTGAAACACCACACACGGTGCCATGTTTCGATTAATCTCAAGATACTCTATGAACCCTGATAAAAATTTTTGATCACTAAACGTGTCAGCCGAAATATTACAAAAAAATGCAGTTGAGTAATTTTGTTTGTGCGCGTTCTGCAGTAACTGCACGCTTCGAAAAAGAAGCATGTTATCAATCGCAAGGCTAAGATTTTTCTCTTTGGCCGCTCCTTCATACTGTAGCGGAGAAATGACTTCGCCGTCGGCTGATCGGATATATATGAAACTTTCGAAAAATCGTCGCTTACGTTGTGGTAGAGTAACAATGGGCTGAAGATGTAGGTCTACTCGATTATGCCGCAGGGCATCGCGCATAATTTCCACTAAAAGATCGCGGCTTATATCTTTCACATCTCGGGCCCCGACGCTAGGTGATCCAAATCCCTCCTCGGTAGTGGGGTCAACATCGAGTGATGCCGCCGTAATTGGTCGGATTTCAGTATTGCCAGAGGAATAGAGCTGCTCGACGAGTCCATGCAGAACCTTAACCTCGGATGCAACTTCGTCAATGTCGCCCGGCGTCTGTGTGGTCTTACCTCTTGATTTGAAATTTTCCAGTGCTTCGTAAACACGCCTTAGCTCGTCTCTGTTGCGTTCTAAATCTTTTTGATTTTGGTTGTACGCTTTTCGCAGCACGATAAGGCGTCTCACAGCCTGCCTTTCATTAGCAGTCCGAGATGATATTTCCTGAATAAGACCTCCGGCTAAGATAAATAGCAACCCGAAAAGTATTGTGGTGGAATAACTTAGCCCGGTAACAAATTTAGGTAGAACGAACATTGCAGCAACTGACGCTGCGGAATAGCAACTAAAGATAATAGCGTGAACTTGGATCGACATGCGTAGATGCTTCATGGTTGGTTGTTATTACTGCAGAATCAATTAGAGGTTACGCAGCGTTTAGGTCGGGGGCAAGTGCTGTAGTTTATTTTGCTTGGCTACCGACTGCATCAGCTACGCAACTAAAGTCATCCTGCTTCAGCATAGACGCAAGTTCATCTTTAATTCTGCGCACTAATTTGGGACCGTGGTAAATAAGCCCGGTGTAGAGCTGGACAAGTGATGCGCCAGCACAAATCTTTTCATACGCGTCCCTGCCTGACGCTATGCCGCCTACGCCGATCAAGGCAATTTTACCTTCCGTACGAAAATACATCTCTGAGAGCAACTCTGTCGAGGGGGCCAATAATGGTCTCCCACTGAGTCCTCCAGTTTCTGTTTTAAGAGGATTTTTTAAGCCGGCATTGCGTTCTATGGTCGTGTTGGAGACAATTAATCCCGCAATGCCAGAGTTAATAGCAACATCTGCGATGTCGGCTCGTTCTTCTTCCGTGAGATCAGGTGCTATTTTCACAAAGACCGGTTTCCTTTTTTTGTTCATAGCCTTCAACACTGACTCGATTAGGCAATGTAACGTATCTTTACTTTGCAATGATCTGAGGCCCGGTGTGTTCGGGGAGGAAACATTGATGGTAAGATAATCACAGAATTGAGACACCCCTTCGGCACCGGTTATATAATCGGAGATCGGGTCCGTGGAAGCCTTGTTGTGTCCTATATTTGCACCCACAACGCCGGTATTTATTTTGTGCGCTTGGAGACGTTTTGTAAAAGCCGGAAGTCCCTGATTATTGAAGCCAAGCCGATTGATGATTGCTTCGTCTTCCGGTAGCCGAAAAACACGTGGTTTAGTGTTACCCTCCTGCGGTTTTGGCGTAACTGTACCTGTTTCGACAAATCCAAACCCTGCTTTTAGCATTGGACTGATAACTTCTGCGTTCTTGTCAAAGCCTGCTGCTAAGCCTACTGGGTTTTCAAAGGAGAGGCCGGCAACTTTAATTGCGAGGGACTTTTGATCTGAATAAGGATCGGAGGGTCCAAAACCCAGTTTTAAGGCGAGAAGGGTAAGGTGGTGAGCACGTTCCGGATTTATTTGGCGCAGAAATGGCATAATTGTGGATGGCATATCCATTTTAATCACTCCAAATTAGGGAATATGTGCAAGCCGTCTTTTCCCAAACACAGTGGTGCAACCCATTCAACATACGATGGATCTAAATGCGCATAGAGATGGGGAAATAATTTCCCTCCACGAGTGGTCTCCCACTTCAACGCTGTGCCCAGTTTGTAGTCAAAAACCGCAATCAACAGAAGATCTGCAATGCCCTGGTAATGTAATTTTGCACTTATTTTTATCTCTTCGGCAATAGAAAAGTGAATGAATCCTTCTTTGTCGAAGGTGTCTCCTCCTTTGTAAAAGCCTAAATCTTGTGCAGCCCGCCAATCAGGCTCATGAGCGATGTGATAAATTATTGTCATAGGAATACGAGTAAAATAATTCTTCCCAAAAGCCTAGGTCGTATCTCTTCTTCGATGTAACATTGCACGAGCAAATTACAATTATTTACCGAAAATAATACAGAGAAATAGATGGTTAGTTTGTTTGATTTACCTTTAGAAATGCTTATCCCTAAAATAACAAATGATCCCTCTATGAGAGATAGGGTGATTGAAACTGCAGTCTCACGGTATCGAGAACATGAAGAAACTTTGTGTGCCTACCGTCATTGGTCGCCAGCGAGCAACCAAAAACCAGGGATCTTAAGCGGGATTCCGATTTCAATCAAAGACCTGTTTGGTTTGAATGGCTTTGAAACATATGCCGGCACGCCCCATCCGCTGCCTAAGAAATGGTGTTTTGAAGGGGAAGTGATTCTTAGTTTGAGAAATGCTGGCGCCGTGTTTATGGGCAAAACACATATGGTCGAATTTGCCTTCGGTGGTTTGGGTACAAACCCCCATTGGCCAACACCAGTGAATCCATGGAGTATTGATGAACCTCATGTATCAGGTGGTTCGAGCTCTGGCTCGGGTGTCAGCATACAAGAGGGCTCTGCGTTAGCCGCGTTAGGAAGCGACACTGCTGGGTCTGTGCGAGTACCAGCTAGTTTCACCGGAACCGTGGGATTAAAGACCACAAAAAACCGTTGGTCGACTAAAGGTCTCGTTCCGCTCAGTCATTCTTTAGATACCCCTGGCGTAATTACTCGATCAGTTTCTGACGCAGTAGTGATGTTTTCGGTCATTGACCCGGAGACTAATATCCCATTTGATCAATTTTTGATGAACCTGCGCTCACACGACGTATTGGGATTGAAGATGGGAATATGCAGTTGGTTCTTTGATAGTTGTGACACGAACATAGGAGAAGTGGCGCTTAGAGCGACGTGCGCTATTGAAAAGCGGGGAGCAAGTTTATCAGAAATAAGTCCTCGTGCGATTTCTGAGGCGGGAGAGATCTTCTCTCGGGGCGGACTTGCGGCATCAGAGTTTGCGGCGCTAATCAACACGGAATTCCCTGACTGGAAAGATACGTTAGACCCAAACGTAAAGTCCCGGTTTGAGAAGATGGCGAATATCTCCGCCTCTGATTACGACAAACGGTTACAACGATTGATGCTACTTGCAAAAGAAATTGATCAGACCCTAGTGGATGTTGATGTTTTGGTCGGGCCCACAGTTCCAATAAGCCCGCCAACAATTCGTGAGGTTACGGAGCCACAATTATATCGAAAATTGAACATGAGGGCGCTTCGCAATACTTCTATCGTGAACTTGTTAGATTTATGTGCGATTACAATTCCTGTAGGGTTAGACGCGAAAGGATTCCCCGTAGGACTTCAATTTATCGGCCGTAAAGGAGAAGACAAAAAGCTCCTTTCGGTAGCATTAGCAGCTGAACGTATACTTGGACTAGCTGATGAACTGATGGGGAAAGCGCCGTTGGTCAAAGATTAGTTTATTCCTTAGGTTTCATCTGTCTCAGCTAGTATTTCGCGAATTAATTTGACTGTCTCCGAAACTCCGTACAGCTCTATGAAAGAACCCATGCGTGGTCCCTCCTCTTGTCCGAAAAGCACCTCGTAGCAAGCCTTAAACCAATACCGCAGATTTTCGAAACCGCTTTCTTTACCTGCTTGGAACACTTTATTCTGCAAGTCTTTTGCGGATGTATCAGGGCCCACGCTCTCTAGCATCTTTGCAAGGTTATGTAAGGCCTTACGTTCTTGTTCTGTAGGACTCCGGAATTTCTTGGTAGGTTTGACAAAGTCTTTGTAGTAGCGGATTGAATATTCCACTAACGCATCTAATGTGGGATTCATCTCTGGGTTAGCGTTTGGTGCATAACGAGTGATGAAACCCCACAAAACAGCCTTGTCTTCTGTATTACACACACTCGCCAAGTTTAATAAAATCGTGAAGGTTAAGGGGGAGTCATTTTCTGGAGGAGCTCCTCCGTGGATATGCCATGCAGGGTTTTCAAATTGTTGGCTTGGTGTTTCTGAGAAGAATTTATTCAGACAATTTAAATATTCGTCTACGTTGCGGGGGATGATATCGAAATGAAGTCGCTTTGCGGATTTGGGTTTCTGATACATGAATAAAGAGAGAGACTCCTGGGGAGCATAATTCAGCCATTCGTCAATCGTTAGGCCGTTGCCACGTGATTTTGAGATTTTTTCTCCATGCTCATCAAGAAATAGTTCATAGGTAAGATTTTGGGGAGGTTTGCCGCCTAACTCCCTAGTGATATGGCCCGATTGCTGAACCGAGCTTAATAAGTCTTTGCCTGACATTTCATAGTCAACTTCAAATGTATACCACCTCATTGCCCAGTCTGGTTTCCATTGCAGCTTGCATTTGCCACCCGTGACCTCAGTTTCGATCTTTTTTCCATCAGCTCGAAGATATACGATTGTGTTTGCACTGGGGTCTGTCTCGAGGACAGGGACTTGCAGTACGTGATCGGTTTCAGGGCAAATTGGCAGAAATGGGCTGTAAGTCTTTCTACGTTCCTCTCCAAGCGTTGGCAGCATTATACTCATTACTTTGTCATAGACTTCCAGCATGCGGCATAGGGCGGCATCAAACTCCCCCGTGCAGTAACTCTCGGTTGCACTCTTGAATTCGTAGTCAAATCCAAAGTGATCAAGAAATTCCCTTAGCTTATTGTTATTATGGTGGGCAAAACTCTCATGCGTGCCGAATGGATCTGGAACTTTTGTTAGCGATTTATGTAGGTGTGCTTGTAGCATTTCCTTTTTTGGAAGATTTTCCGGCACCTTACGAAATCCATCCATATCATCTGAGAAAGCAATCAGCTTCGTTGGAATGTCTGAAATTTGTTGAAAAGCTTGCCGTACCATTGCCGTGCGCTGCACCTCTCCAAATGTACCAATGTGTGGTAAGCCAGATGGCCCGTAGCCAGTTTCGAAAAGGACGTAGCCCTTTTCAGGCGTTTTTTTCTTGATACGCTTGAGGAGACGGCGTGCCTCGTCGAAAGGCCATGCTTTGGCCTTTTCTGAAATTTCTCTATTAATAATCATGTTTTACTCCACTAATTACTGGACAGTATGAAGGAGACGCGCTGGCGTCAATGTGGATTCGTTTTTCAATTTTTCATGGAGTGTCGTTATAATAAGAGTAATGGTTACGAATAAACCTTTCCGACTAGAAGAAGCACCAATTCTTGTTGCTGGAGTTGCTTCCGCAGTTTGGCTGACAAAAGACGGCGAAATTCGGGAACTGTCTTTGAAGGATGCAAGATCACGAATCATTCGAGGTAAAAGACCAATCTTGTGTCATATGCCTGTTGTGGCAGGTCGGTTAGGCCTCAATCTATTTGAAGCATTCGATGTTCTCGAATTATTCGCATTCGTTTTGCCGGCTACATTTACGATACCGACCCCAACCGGCCTGGCCAGAACACTAAAACTACCTTTGCCTAAATCGCTACCGGAAGAGGCCTCTATCTTGCGAAGTGTTACTTTGAATTTGTTTAGGCAATTTGCGGAGTTGCCTAGTTCCAATTTGGCCGAACTAATTGACACAATGGCTATGGGTGGTTGGTCTTGGGGGGAGTCACTACTTGCAACGTTAAAAGTTAATAACAACCCAACAAAATCAGGTGCCGGACTAAAAATCTGGACACAGCTTCCCGAGTGGTCGGAATATGCGCCAACGGTTCCTCCTAGTGACAAAGGCGTTGATCCTGTTGAGGCGCGCGAGCGGTTAAGGCAATTGGTAGGGGTTGAGTCAGAAGACCGACCGAGTCAAGCTGACTATGCCTCCGCTACATCTGCTGCGTTTCAACCCAGCGTAAACGGAGGTGCTCCGACTATGATATTGGCAGAGGCTGGAACTGGTGTTGGAAAAACCCTAGGTTATTTGGCACCGGCCAGCCTCTGGGCTGAAAAAAATGAATTCCCTGTTTGGATCTCGACTTATAGCCGTAATCTCCAACACCAAATTGATCAAGAGTTGTGCAAGCTCTTTCCCATTAGTTCGGAGAGGGCGCGGCAAGTTGTCGTTCGTAAGGGGCGAGAAAACTATCTTTGCCTATTAAACTTTGAGGATTCAGTAAAACAAGTAACCATTCGTAAAAGAGATGCAATCGGCCTCGGATTATTAGCGCGCTGGGCTTTGGTGAGCCGAGATGGGAGTATGACCGGTGGAGACTTCCCAGCTTGGCTTATAGACCTTGTAGGACGCCAGCATACTCTCGACCTTGCCGACCGGCGAGGTGAGTGTGTATACGGAAGTTGCGCCCATTATGGAAAATGTTTCATTGAGAAAAATATTCGGGAAGCTCGTCGGGCAACTTTGGTAATCGCCAACCATGCGCTTGTGATGGCCAATGCCACCCGGGGTCGTTTCTCTGGTGCTAGATCTCCAACGCGGATGGTCTTTGATGAAGGGCATCATATTTTTGATGCAGCTGACAGTGCGTTTTCCGCATATTTAAGCGGTCGCGAAACAGCCGAGCTCCGTCGATGGCTTCGGGGTGCTGAGCTGGGGACACGGAGCCGTGCGCGGGGTCTAAAGCTACGCATCGAGGGGTTGATATCGGATGATGATAATTTAATGTCGTGTCTTGAAAAGGTATTGAAGGCTGCGCGGTCTTTGCCGGGAGAGGGTTGGCATCAACGCTGTGTCGATGCGCGCCCGGTTGGCCCTGCCGAAGCATTTTTATGTCAAATACGATCTTATGTTTACAGTCGTAGCCAGGACTCTAAAAGTCCGTATAATCTCGAATGCGATACAATAGAATTGTCAGATGATTTCCTTGAAGCGGCGTCAAAACTCGAGGGCGATCTTTACCTATTAGAGAGGCCACTAAGAGAACTTCGACGAAGTCTCGAGTCAAAGCTCGATGATCAAGCAAGTGAGCTGGACACAAAAAGTCGCAATCGAATAGAAGGATTGGTGCAATCGATCCTTTACCGCGGTGAACAGCCTGTATCCGTGTGGCGCGACATGCTGGCATCCCTCAACTCTGAGCTGGAAAATGTTAGCGAGCGGTTTGCCGAGTGGCTAAGTGTTGAACGATTAGATGGGCGTGATTTTGATGTTGGTATGCACCGCCATTGGATTGACCCAACAATACCTTTCGCCGAACAAGTTGTGGGGCCAGCACACGGAGTCTTGGTAACCTCTGCAACTCTTCGCGATGGCACAGGCGACGCGGACTTCGACTGGCAAACTGCGGAGATGCGAACCGGTGCGTGCCATAATCTCAAAGCGGCCATCAGAGCAGAGGTTCCCTCCCCATTTGATTATGGTGCATTGACTCGAGTTTTTATTATTAAAGATGTTCGGAAGGATAAGCTTGATCAGGTGGCGGCAGCTTATCGAGAACTATTCATTGCCGCAGGGGGGGGAGGGCTTGGCTTATTCACAGCTATTAGCCGGCTGCGAGCAGTTTATAAACGCATCATAGGAACACTCGACGCTGAAGGTCTAGCTTTGTATTCTCAGCATATAGATCGGTGGAACCTTCCCACATTAGTGGATATTTTCCGTGCAGAAAAAAATTCATGTTTGCTTGGTACTGATGCGGTGCGTGACGGTGTGGACGTGCCGGGAGAGAGCCTGCGGATGATTGTTTTTGATCGGGTGCCTTGGCCACGCCCCACAATACTTCATCGCGCTCGGCGAAGCTTTTTCGGGAAGAAACAATATGACGATATGATTACACGATTCCGTTTGAAGCAAGCCTACGGCCGTTTGGTGCGTAGGGCCGACGATCGTGGCGTATTTGTCATGCTTGATCCGATGACGCCGTCTCGATTGTTAGGAGCTTTTCCAGCCGGCGTTGAAGTGCAGCCAGTTGGATTAGCGGAAGCAGTGGCTGAAACACGAAAGTTTTTTAATAATAATAAAAAACTTTCTGCACAGGCTTGACGCGCAAATTAGGCGGCCGGAACTCTCCGACGTGGACGTTCTCCCAAGAGCATCTTGAGAGCGTCAGCAAATTCACCAGTCCTTTCGCCGAGTCCAGTGAAGAACCCAAGGTCTGTTGCAAGCATTTTGGGAATGACCTCATGTACCAAAATTTTTCCCCGTTTTGTGAGGGTTAACTGGATCGCGCGTCCATCTCTCTCATGTTTGTCGCGTTTCAGAAGCTTGCGTTTTTCTAACGACCGAACAACTTGTGACGTCATCATAGAATCAGCTCCACAATGATGGGCTAATTCGGATTGCTTAATTGATTCAGAAGCCGACGACATCTCCTCCAATCCCGCTAAAAGTAGAAGCTGAACCGGAGTTATGTTGTGGGCTGTTAGAACAGATTTTTGTTCTTTTTGCCACTTGTTTACTACTCGCCAGATTAGAAATCCGATATTTTCGGCTGTCATACTTTTATGACTTGATGCAGGCAAATATTCCATTTTACTAGTTTATAAGTGCGCATGGCTTTTGGCTAGCACCAAATGTGGTTTTTTTATTCCATTGCTGATTAAAATCGCACAAGGTCCTTCTCTTGTCCCGCACCAAAAATTTTTCAGAGTTATTTTGCAACTTGGCATTTTAAAAAAATTATTAGAGGCAGTTGGCAAGAGTATTTTTGAATGCCATATCTTGAGTATTAATCGTGCTCCGGCATAAAAACTATGTGTCGACATATCGAATAAGTTTTTGAGTCAAAGAAGTGTGCACGTAATGTCAACAGCGTGTTTTCTTGTAAAATGACTTGGATATTTTCAGGGCATTCATTTATGGAGAGGAGTTAATGGATACAGGCGTAAAACCAATAGCTTCTTGGCTGTACGTTTGCGCAGCAATGGTGGTTGCCATGATGTTGATAGGTGCGGCTACACGGTTAACAGAATCTGGACTTTCAATGGTAGAATGGCGCCCGCTTTTTGGATGGTTGCCCCCAATGACTGAGGCAGAGTGGAATCGCATCTTTGAGCTTTATCGGCAAACCTCTGAGTATCGTATCCAGCACTATGGGATGGAGCTGCCAGCCTTTAAAACCATCTTTTGGTGGGAATATATACATAGAGTTTGGGGCCGACTGATTGGCTTAGTATTCGTCTTGCCCCTTTTGTGGTTCGCAGCGAAACGGCGGCTACCACGGCACCTCACCCCGCACCTAATCTTGCTTCTTTTTCTCGGCGGTATGCAGGGATTCGTTGGTTGGTGGATGGTAAAAAGTGGTTTCGTCGACCGGGAAGATGTAAGTCAGTATCGTCTTGTAGCTCACTTGTCTGTGGCCTTATTAATCTTGGCCTACCTTATTTGGCTAGCTGTGGGGCTTAACCTTAATAGTAAACAAAAAGAGGAGCTCAGTAGAAAATGGCCGGTATGGGTGATTTTCACAATTTTTCTCTTAACCATAATATCCGGCGGTTTTGTTGCCGGACTTAATGCAGGGGTGATATATTCCGATTGGCCATCCATGGGCGGTACGTTTATGCCGTCAGATTACAACACATCAAGTATTTGGTGGCTAAACGCATTTGAAAACCCGGCCGCCGCCCAATTTCACCATCGTTTATTGGCGTATTGCAGTGTCGCAGCTGCATTGTGGTTTTGTTGGATTATCCATCGACAAGAAATTGATCCAAAATGGTTGAGATTATCAAAAGTTGTAGCAGCCGTCGCTGTTCTCCAACTAATTCTTGGGATTGCGACCTTGTTGTCTGTAGTGCCAACCGGATTAGGTGTTATTCATCAGTTGGGCGCCATCACACTATTTTGCCTTGCCGTTCTGAGCCTGCGGTTAGCTTATCTGTAATCGCTAACAACTTAAATTATTGTCCAACCAAAAAATATTAATAACTGTTGTGTTTGAGGACAGCGCTAGTGTGCCAAAAACATAAAAAATTTGGGAAACTTTTTCACTCTTAATTTTTTTGCAAAGTAGGCAGTATTAAAATCGATCTGGGTTGGTGCGAATGGTTCAGCATTACAATTAAAAAAAGTTATTCGTGTGGAAGCAACCTGTGATTTTTGTATTTGGCCCAAATATTTTACTCAAGAAAGGTTAGGTTTGCACTTGTTCAAGCCGTTTGTTTATTAGCATCAAATGTCTGATTTTTTAGACCGATTGCCAAGCGCTATCGTGCAATCGGCAGGCTGATGCCGTCGATGTCATTGTCTCGTTTCGAACCGTGATCTGTGTTCGGAGATGACGACAGGTTCGGCCTTGCTTATCTACGAATTCTTGAGTCGGCACGAAACTGCCGTGATTGCCCGTCTTGTTGTCACGCCAGATTATTGTCTCTCCTATGTCTGCATTCTCTAAGCTTCGATAAGCTGCATCATTCAAAGCTTGTTTTTCCTCTGGCAGTAATTCCTGAGCCAGGTAGTAGCCTGCTGCTGCTCCCGCTGAACCGAGTAAAAACATAGCAAGTGCCCCGCCAGTGCCCACCCCGTAGAGCTCGGCCGCGAGTAATGCTCCTGCACCTGAGCCAACAATCGTTGCCCCGGCAATTTTGTTATCGCGATCGGTGAGAACTTGGCAGCCAGAAATGTATAGTGTAATCGTGCCGGCCACAATGATGGACTTTATTATTTTCACATCGAAGCTCCAAAGTAGAAAGAATTCGAGATTTTAGAATGCAGAAGTTGTGCCACCCGTCTTTGAAACCCATATTTTAGAGTATTTTTGATCATTCAGGCGAAAATTTTGCGGTTTGGAATAGTATTTTGCCATCAATAGTAATGGTAAATGTGCAGAAATATTGGTATTCGATTGCAAGAATTTCCATGAGTTGTGGAAGCGCACGAGGAGTTGTAGGCTGCAGACTTCATTAATAATTTTCGAGGCTCGCAACTCAGAGAACCTCCGGTCCTTTAATGGGTGATTTAGTGCCAGAAAAATCCCACAAATTTCAATTTGATAAATCTACCCGTGAACTTGCAGAAAGATTGATCAAAAATTATTTAAGTGCCCACATAGGGAAGATTACATTAGCAGTATCTCTTATGTTAATTGTGGCTATTGCAACAGGTGTGCAAGTTAAAATGCTTGAACCCGCCATCAACGAGGTTTTGGGAAAAGGAAATAGAGACCTCGCAATGGCTCTTCCAGTCTTATTCTTCGTTATATCAGTGGTTAAAGGGTTTGCTAGTTATGGGCAGACTATTTTGATGCAAAAGACCGGCCTTAGGGTGGTCGTGGCCATGCAAAACCAGATGTTTCATCGGATTGTTGATGCTGATCTAGCTTTTATTAACAAAGGGGCTACTGGTAAATTAATCTCGCGCTTTACTATTGATTTACTTTTCCTTCGAGATGCTGTGACTAAAGCTTTTACTGGTATAGGGCGCGATCTGATAAAAGTATTGGTTTTAGTAGCAGTGATGATACATACCAACTGGCAACTCGCACTGATGGTGATATTTGTATTTCCAGCCAGTATCTGGCCGATTGTTTATATTGGCAAGAGAATGCGGAGTATTGCTGATCGGACCCAGCAACGACTTGGAGGTATCACCAGTTTTCTTGACGAGGTTTTTAAGGGCATGCGTCAGGTCAAAGCGGATGGAATGGAGGGTTTTGAGCGTCGTAGGGCGGCAGAAGAATTTGAGACGGTTTTTGATCTTCATTACAAGGCCGGCAAAACGAGATCACGAACCTACCCGATTATGGAGATTATGATCGGTATAGCCGGCTCAGGCATTCTTGGATACGCTGGTTACAGAGTCATTACCGGGGATAATGACATTGTTATGGATATAAATGCTGGCCAGTTTGTAACTTTTTTTCTTGCTATGGTGGTTGCCTATCAGCCGGTAAGGGGGCTTGCAAACCTGAATGCAAGTCTTCAGCAAGGAATGGCGGCGGCTGAGCGGGTTTTTTCTATGATTGACTACAAACCGAAAATAGTCAGCGGGCCTGACGCCATTGCTCTCGAAGTAAAAAAAGGTGAGGTGTGTTTCGAGAACATCAGCTTTGCATACGAGGAAGGTAAACAAGCTCTGTCTTCTATCAATTTATTGGCACCCGCGGGGCAAACTGTAGCTTTGGTTGGCCCTTCTGGAGCGGGCAAGTCAACCATTCTCAATTTGATTCCGCGATTTTATGATGCAGACCATGGGCAAATTAACATTGATGGTGTCAATGTGTGCGACGCAACTCTCGACTCGTTGAGGGCACAAATATCTCTTGTCAGTCAGGAGGTAATTCTTTTCAATGATACGGTACGCGCTAATATTGCCTATGGCTGTCCAGGTGCAAAAGAATCTGAAATAATTGAAGCGGCAAAAGCGGCTGCTGCGCATGAGTTTATATCGGAGCTTGCTGACGGGTACGATACAGAGGTCGGTGAGCGGGGAGTGAAGCTCTCAGGTGGGCAACGCCAACGCATCTCAATTGCCCGCGCAATGCTACGGAATACACCAATACTGCTGCTGGATGAAGCTACTTCAGCCCTTGACTCAGCCTCCGAACGAAAAGTGCAACAGGCTCTTGGGCGGTTAATTGATGGCCGAACCACGCTTGTCATAGCGCATCGTTTGTCCACAGTGACCAATGCAGATTTAATCTACGTCCTCAATGAAGGCAGGATTGTCGAACAAGGAACGCATTCGTCCTTACTTGCGGAAGACGGTCTTTATGCTCAATTGTGCCGCATTCAGTTTGAAGATAATAATGCTTTGGGAGGTGATAGAGCTACACGCCAGCAAACCACCTCAACTAGTGCCAACAAGGCTTAAGATGGGTTTAATTAAATCAGTCACGCGGTCGTCTTTGGTACAGGGCATTATATGCTGGTTAATGTTTGCATACATGAGACTGCTGGCATGGACCGGGCGGTGGCAGATTATTGGTCAAGAAGTTCCTGAGTATTGGGTGGAGAAGGGTAAGCCTTTCATCGTGGCCTTTTGGCATGGTCGATTATTGATGATGTTCCTAGCATGGCGATATCCCGATAGGATTCATATTCTGATATCAGGACATCGTGATGGTCGCCTTATTAGTCGAACAATTGGTCACTTTGGCACCAGAACCGTAGTAGGTTCGCGTAGGCACGGTGGGACGAGCGCTGCATTAGGGATTGCGCGGCTACTGAAGAAAGGGAAGGTTGTAGGTGTAACTCCGGATGGACCAAGTGGACCGCGGATGCGCGTAAAAGAGGGGGTTATAACGCTAGCTCATATGTGTGGTGTGCCTATTATCCCTCTCACCTATGCTTGCAGGCCGCGTAAAGTTTTTGAAAGTTGGGACAGATTCAACTTACCTCTTCCATTTTGTCGTGGTGTTTTGATGTGGGGTGCACCAATGGAAATACCCGGCGATGCCGACGCTGGATTAAAAGAATGTTTGCGCCTCGAACTTGAGAATAAACTCCAAGAAATTACAGACTTGGCAGATGGAATGTTGGGCAATCCGAGAACATCGCCAGATGACGCAAATGAAATTGAATTGTCACGGAGAACTGATAGGGCAATATGAGAACTCTTGCTATTTATCGTGTCATCACATTGTTGGCAACGCCGCTTGCTTGTATGTTGCTTAAGCTTCGTTGTGCAAAAGGTAAAGAAGACCTCCTCCGTCTTAAAGAGCGCAAAGGGATTGCTGCGTTTTCGAGGCCTCCCGGCCCTCTTGCCTGGTTGCATGCTGCCAGTGTTGGAGAAGCCCAGTCTGCTTTGGTGCTAATTAACCGTTTACTGGAAGGATATTCTGGCCTGCAGGTTCTCGTGACTACCGGAACAGTTACATCTGCAGGATACCTTGAGGAACGATTACCTTCAGGAGCTTTCCATCAATATTTACCCCTCGACTGTCCGCATTGGGTAAGCCGTTTCCTTGCTCACTGGACCCCCGACATTGCATTTTGGATAGAGTCCGAGTTTTGGCCTAACTTAATCACTGAAACTGTGCAGCGTAATATACCCGCGGTCTTAGTAAATGGGCGGATGTCTGCAAGCGCATTTCGTGCTTGGCAGCGGTTAGGGGGTGTTGCTTTTCGCTTAGTTTCAGGATTTGAAGTTTGTTTGGCCCAAAATGAGCAACAAGCTGGGCGGCTTCGCAAGCTGGGCGCAAATAATGTCCTTTCTCTTGGGAACCTCAAGTATTCGGCTGAACCTCTGAGGTTCGATGCCGCTCGATTAGAATCTTTACAGAATGATATTGGTGGGCGTTCTGTATGGGTGGCTGCAAGTACTCACGCTGGTGAAGAGGTGATGGTATCAAATGCGCACACGGCATTGCTTTCTAAGGTCCCGGACTTGTTGACCATAATAGTCCCACGCCATCCGGGAAGGGCACTCAAAATTGAGACTGAATTAGCACGTCGTGGTCATCAGTGTGTTCGGCGGTCCACGGGGGAAAAGATTACAATTGATACAACGATTTATATTGCTGATACCCTCGGCGAACTCGGTCTCTTTTATCGGCTCGCTAGAATAGCTTTTATTGGGGGAAGTATGGGGCGTCATGGCGGCCACAATCCACTTGAAGCAGCTCAGCTCGGCTGCGCCATTGTACAAGGGCCCGATATGGTAAATTTTCAAGGCGTAGCTGACGCATTACTGGCTGACGGAGGTGCAGTGACAGTTCACGACGCGAAGCATTTGGCCTCAGTTGTAGGACAAATGTTTGAGGATCGCGAACTTTGGTCAGAAAGGACTAGGGCAGCAGAGATGGTTGCAAAGATCAACAGTGACGTGATTGATCGAGTTTGCGATGTAATCAAACCAATAGTCATATCAGCCCTTGGGAATGAAATTGATGCAGATGCCTAATTTTTGGAATGAAAAAGGTATCGTATCAAGCTGTCTGATTCCGGCGAGTTGGATTGTTGCTTCGATAGGCAGGTATCGTCAGCAGATGGGGCTGCCGGAACCTGTCCCGGTACCTCTAATATGTGTCGGAAATCTTACAGTTGGTGGGGCAGGAAAGACCCCAGTTTCAATTGATATAGGTTCTCGTCTACAGGCGAGGGGTGTGCGCAGTCATTTTCTGACCCGCGGTTATAAGGGCCAATTAAAGGGCCCTGTAATGGTAGATATGAAGTTGCACACCTATAAGGATGTTGGTGATGAATCATTGCTTCTTGCCAGGCGTTCGCCTTGTTTTGTATCCACTGATCGACCGGCTGGCGCTCGGGCCGCTGCTGCTAACGGAGCGCAGGTAGTTGTTATGGATGATGGTTTCCAAAATCCAAACATACAGAAAGCGCTTTCACTCGTGGTTGTTGATGGAGGATACGGATTTGGAAATTGCAGAGTAATACCGGCGGGCCCTTTGCGCGAACCGATCAAAGATGGGCTTATGAGAGCAGATGCTATCATATCGATCGGGCCACCGTTTTTAGAAATAGACACAGACAAACCTATTCTACGGGCCAAAATGCAGCCTGTTTTTGGAGACGAAATTGTAGGTAAAAAGGTCATTGCTTTTGCCGGAATAGGTAGACCAGAAAAATTTTTCGAAAGCCTCCGTAAACTGGGAGCCGAGGTAATATCGACTCATTCTTTCCCTGATCACCACCCCTACAGCATTCACGAAATAGAAACAATTTTAGCCAAAAAGGAATGCGATGAAGACCTCATTATTACAACAGAGAAAGACATGGTTCGGTTACCACTGACTACGTTGAAATCGATCATCACACTCCCTGTAGAAATAAAATGGGAGAATGAAGAATTAATTGAGGCACTGCTTAGTAAAGTCGCTTAGTTTCTAGTCCTTGAGCCAGGATGCATCAAAAGTTCAGGGTCCAACCGTCGTTTGAATAGGTTAATGCGCCAATCTAAATGTGGCCCCGTAGCCCTGCCGCTGGATCCTATTGTACCGATTACGTCGCCCCGTGTGATAGGTTGGCCCTCTTTCACGGCTATAGACTTTAGGTGTAACAATGTGGACGAAACACCGTGGCCATGGTCTATTATCACAGTGCCGCCGGACAAATACATATCCTTGTGTACCATTCGTATTATGCCCGAGTTGGGGCTTACAACCTTTGTGCCTGTCGGTGCAGCTATGTCAATACCGTAATGAGGTCTTTTAGGTAAACCGTTGAGAACACGTTGACTACCATATACACCACTTATTCTTCCTTCGGCGGGCCACATCCAATTTTGAAGGAAATGGATAGCTGGCGTATCTATCTCGCGCGCCTTGGATACTAGCTTGGCCTCAAATTCTATCCTAGCTAGCACCTTCCCGGGAGGCGACACTTTAGCAGAGGGTAAACCTACTATCTTTTCTATTTTGTATTTCCGCTCGATGATTGATAAAATCCTATGATGGACTTGACCATTTTTATATATAAGTTTGAGGTGTGCGATTGGTTTTGCATCCCGGTTGAATCCTATAACGAAAATCCCTTCTGGTGAGACACGTATTTTTCTTTCGTTGAAGATAACTATCGTCTCTGCTGTGGTACGACCGATTACAAGACCACCTTGGGTAAAGTTGCCATTGAGTGTGAGAGCCTCTGCCGCACAAGAAAAAAATAAGATGGAACATATCCAACAGATAATATGTTTCAAAGCAGCTCTCCTTGGTGCCCGTTGGGATTAGATGCGACACGGGATTTTTTTCCTTTTTTCTGGAGGTCATCATTAATAACTGCATTTTTTTTCCCGTCGGTGAACTCCACAACGACCTGAGTCCCAGCAGTGGCTGCAGCGGCTGAGGTTATTGGGCTGCCATTTTTGTCCCATATCACTGTATAGCCGCGATCAATGATTCGCCTGAAGGAGACACTCTCAAGAAGTTCGCTGAATGCTTTAAGCTGTTGCACCCGTCGTTGTATTAAGTGTTGTCCTGCCCGGCGCAGTGTTTCAGTTTCTCGCGATAATATTTTGGCGTTATTATTAATGATTTGATGCGGCGGCTTATTATGTCGACCTAATGCCGATAAAGACGCCTCGAGTGCTTTTAGAAGTCGGATACCCCCTTGGTCAAGGCGCTCAATGGCGATATCTAGCCTTTGATTATGGCCTGCTAGTAACATTTTTAGGTCTGGAAGACCGCGGCAGATTCCTTCAAGCCGGATACGATTTTCTTCAGTCCTTCGAACTATAGCTGAGAGATGGCGACGGCCCAAACTTATGACCGCTACTTTAAGCTCGTTCCGCACAGGTACGGCTATCTCCGCTGCTGCAGTTGGCGTCGGCGCTCGTTGATCTGCGGCATAATCTATAAGCGTCGTATCAGTTTCGTGACCTACAGCAGAAATCAGCGGTATCCTAGAATCTGAAACTGCTCGAACTACGATTTCTTCGTTGAAGGGCCACATGTCTTCTAGGCTGCCTCCTCCCCGTGCTACAATCAATAGATCTAGAGGCGGAAACTGATTGTCGCGATTAAAAGCATTGAAACCATTGATAGCATCGGCTATTTGCTGCGCGGCCTTTTCTCCCTGCACGAGTACTGGCCAAAGCAGAATGTCGCGCGGGAAGCGATCATCTATTCTATGCAATATATCTCGGATAACTGCTCCTGTTGGAGAAGTAACTACGCCAATCCGCGTAGGTAAAAAAGGTAAGGGTTGTTTTTTTTCTTCATCAAACAGACCTTCGTAAGCAAGCTTTTTTCGACGGTTCTCTAGCAGCTTGAGGAGGGCACCCTCGCCTGCAATCTCTATTTGCTCTAGGACTATCTGATATTTTGACTGCTGAGCGTAGGTGGTAATTTTTCCTGTCGCTATCACTTCGAGCCCGTCTTCAGGTTTAGCATTTAGGCGACTAACCACACCGCGCCAACAGACGCCACTTATTACGGCGTTGTCATCTTTCAAAGTCATGTACATGTGGCCAGAGGCTGCACGTTTTAAACCTGATATTTCTCCTCGCACACGCACATATCCGTACGAACTTTCGACAGTGCGTTTGAGCGCGGCAGAAAGTTCCGAGACCGAATATTCCGCTTTGTTTGAAACAATGTTACCGTTCATATTCAATATCGGGAAAAGTAATCCATAGTTAAAGCCTATATGATATGTAGAATGTAGGTTTTTTGCAAAGGCAGAACATTAAAATGAAGCTTTTAGTTGTAGGTTCAGGAGGGCGTGAACATTCACTGTGTTGGGCGTTGTCGGGCTCGCCGTTAAGCGAAGTGATATATTGTGCTCCCGGTAACGCTGGGATAGCAGAAGTGGCTGAATGTGTTGACATAGATCAAGATGACGTTGACTCATTGGTTAATTTCACGAAGACAAATCATATTGACTTTGTGATAGTTGGCCCGGAAGCGCCGTTGGTGAATGGATTGGTAGACCGCCTGAAAAATATTGGAGTAAAATGTTTTGGACCAACTGGGTCTGCAGCTCAGTTAGAAGGCTCGAAGAGTTTTACAAAATCGCTTTGCGCGAAGTACAACATTCCAACAGGGTCTTACCGTCACTTTAGCAAAATCGCAGATGCTCGTTCGTACATCAAGGAGAAGGGCGCACCTATAGTTGTCAAGGCTGATGGCTTAGCTGCCGGCAAGGGTGTGACCGTGGCTATGAATGTTCGAGAAGCACTGGCTGCAGCAGAGGATGCTCTTGTTGGGGATCGTTTCGGAAATGCTGGCGCATCCATTGTAGTTGAAGAATATCTTTCCGGAGAAGAAGTCAGTATTTTCGCCCTGTGCGACGGGGATAACGCCTTGATGCTCGCTTCTGCGCAAGATCATAAGGCTGTTGGAGATGGAGACACTGGCCCCAACACTGGTGGGATGGGGGCATATAGTCCGGCACCTATCATGACAGATGCACTTCAGGCAGAAATAGAGGATAAAATTATTTCCCGTACGGTCTCTGCAATGAGATCAGAGGGAATACCTTACACAGGTGTTCTGTTTGCTGGAATAATGATCACTGAGAAAGGACCAAAACTTATTGAATTTAATGTTCGCTTTGGAGACCCAGAGTGCCAAGTGCTCATGATGCGTTTGAAGTCAGACTTGCTACCAGCGCTTATTGCGGCAGCTGATGGCGAACTTAAGGATTTTGATCTTCGCTGGCATCAACAAGTAGCGCTGACGGTTGTACTAGCTTCTAAGGGTTATCCAAATATGTTTAAGCAGCCAACAGAGATTGGCAATCTCAAAAGTATTTCAATGATGAAGGACGTTAAGTTATTCCATGCCGGCACAGCCCTCGACTCAAGAGGAAAACTGCAGGCAGTCGGTGGTAGAGTCTTGAATGTCACTGCTGTAGGCAAAACAGTCACTGAAGCACAACAAAAAGCATATAAAGGAGTCAATGCTATTAATTGGCCTAATGGGTTTTATAGGCATGATATTGGGTGGCGCGCAGTGGAACGTGAAACAAAAAAAATTTAGATTACCGTTTATTTTGAAAAAATGTTGTTAGTAATTTTTGTGATTCGATTTCTTGTATTCCCCCGTAGATTTCGGGCACATGGTGGCAGGTGGAACGTTCAAAAAATTTAATCCCATTTTCTACTGCGCCACCCTTTACATCCATAGCACCAAAATAAAGTCGTCGAAGGCGTGCATGTGAAATTGCGCCGGCGCACATCGTGCACGGTTCAAGTGTCACGTATATATCGTAACCGTCTAACCGTTTTTGACCTAATGCTGCACAAGCCTCGCGAATCGCTAGAATTTCAGCGTGTGCCGTTGGATCATGCAGCCGTTCGACACCATTGCCGGCCCTCGCGATGATTTTACCTGTAGTTCCTTCGACAATGACTGCCCCAACCGGCACCTCATCGCGAGACAATGCGTTCTCAGCCTCGCAAAGTGCAATCTTCATATTCAAAGAATAAAGTCTATTCATTGCTAGAATTTGACTTCATTACGAGTATGTGGTCAAGCAAGCTTATTCATTGCATCTACGCAAATAACGCCATAGTCTTGTTGATACATGGGAAAAATGATGAAGTGGAACGGCCAGCCTGCGCGCATCGCAAAAGTTATCGCTAGGTCTGGGTTGTGTTCGCGTCGGGAAGCTGAGCGCTGGATTAAGGCTGGGCGTGTCGCGATTAACGGCAGAATATGCAAAGATCCAGCAACCAATATTGACACTGTCGTTGGGGTGAAAGTTGATGGGCTTGCATTGCCCGTTAAAGAGCCCGTGCGCGTTTGGCGTTACCATAAGCCAGTTGGTCTGCTGACAACGGAAAGAGACCCGGAAAAACGGAAAACAATATTTGGTTCTTTGCCATCTAGCTTGCCTAGGGTCATATCAGTTGGCCGGCTCGATTTGAATTCTGAAGGTTTGCTATTGCTTACGAATGATGGAGAATTATCGCGTCAATTTGAGTTGCCTTCTATGGGTTGGGAAAGGCACTACCGAGTGCGAGTATTTGGTCGACCACAAAGGGATTCATTGAGAGCGTTAGCGAATGGTATGTCCGTGGCAGGTGTCCGTTATGCTCCCATAGATGTAAAATTAGAGAAACAGTCTGGCGCAAATGGATGGCTTAGAATGACTTTAAGGGAGGGCAAAAATCGCGAAATCCGAAAGGTTTGTGAGTCTTTTGGGTGGCGGGTTAATCGCTTAATCAGGATAGGTTACGGACCGTTTGAGTTAGGTAACCTGAAACGTGGCGAAGTAGATGAAGTGCATTTTGGGAAGTTAGCAGAGTACGTTGGACCAAAAATTATTTCGCGCATGCAGAAAGTCGAGAACAGAGCTAGTCCAAACGATAAAAAAGGTAGGCGAATTTAATGCGCCTCGTGGCAGGGAAACATAAAGGAAGAGCTTTAGTCGCACCTGCGGGCCTTGGAGTGCGCCCCACTAGCGATAAAGTGCGGGAATCTCTTTTTAATATACTAGCTCATGGCGGGTACCGTGCCGGAAAGCAGTCAGTGTTAGAAAACGCAAGCGTACTAGATGCCTTCGCCGGCAGTGGGGCTTTGGGTTTTGAGGCTCTAAGTAGGGGAGCTTCCAAATGTATCTTCATGGAAAAAGCTGAGATCGCTTTAGAAGCGATAAAAAAAAATTCTTTCGAATTGGGCGAATCCTCTCGTGTTCGTGTGCTGCAAACTGACGCGACAAATCCACCTACTAACACGGAACCGGTAGATTTGCTATTTCTCGATCCTCCATATAAAGAGATGTTATTATTGTCGGCACTTACAGGTCTCTTGGCGGCAAATTGGGTTGGAGTGGACACAGTTTGTTGCGCAGAACTTGACGCATATGATGAATATAGCATCCCATCCAACATGGAGTTACTTCTGGAGCGTCAATATGGCGGAACTCGCATATTAATTTTAAAGGTTGCGAGCTAGCGTCTCCCGAATAACTTCTCAATATCTGATAATTGGAGTTTTATATGAGTTGGGCGACCATGATTACACTGAGCCGAGTGAGGTGTAACTTCCATCTCCCGCAAAAGCGCATTCATCTCTGAAGCATTTAGAATACGACCCGCACGAACGCTGCCATGGCAAGCCATTGTACTGCATACCTGTTCGAGTTTTTCCTTAAGGGTGAATGATTCGCCAAATTCACTAAGTTCATCGGCGAGGTCCTTGACTAATTCTTTTATGTTCATATGCCCCAATAGCTCTGGAACTTCACGAACGAGAACTGCGCCCTCGCCAAATGCTTCCAGTGTCAGACCAAACTCTGCCAACTCTGATGAACGATTTGTAAGAAGAACAACTTCTGTTGAAGTGAGTTCGACAACCTCGGGAATTAAAAGGCCCTGCCGCGCCACGCCACTAACCGCCAAGTCTTTTTTTAACCTCTCATAAACTAATCTCTCGTGTGCAGCATGCTGATCGACTATCACAATTCCGTCATGTGTTTCAGCAAAAACATAGGTTCGATGGAACTGAGCGCGCGCCGCTCCCAATGGGAAGGGTAAAGCCATGGATGATGTGTCTGGTTCTGGTGTTCTTGCGGCAGGGTGTAAATCTCTTCTCTCTCCGAGATCGGTTTGAGGATGAAAAGTATCCCTATTAAAAGATTGGGCTGATAATGTGAGATAGTTGGGTTGGCTGCGGTTAGAAGATTTTGGAGAGAGAAAAGTATCGACTGCCGCATAGCTATTGGAGGTAGATGCCTGATGTCCAGCTTCTAAAAGTGCGCGCTTCAACGCTCCAACAACCAAACTGCGCACTGATTTTGGATCCTGAAAACGAACCTCGGATTTTGCGGGGTGTACGTTTATGTCTACAAGGTGTGGGTCAATTTGAAGATATAAGGCGACCAGTGGGTGACGGTTTCGGGCCAGGAAATCTGCGTAGGATCCGCGCACTGCTCCAACTAAAAGTCGGTCAGTGACAGGCCGATTATTAACAAAGAGATACTGCATTGCTGCATTGGCACGATTTAAGGTTGGTACCCCAGCGAAGCCAGTTACTTGCAGTCCATTCCTTTGGGCATCAATTGATAGGGCATTTTCAGCAAATTCAGCGCCCATAACTGCTTTCAGCCGTGCTAAGCGTATAATTACTGGATTACCTTTCTCAGCTACATATCGTAATCTAGGCCGACCATCGACCGTGAGACGGAAACCCACTTCCGGGTGCGACATAGCAATGCGTTTTACAGCTTCGACAATTCGCTGAGACTCGGTTCTTTCAGTGCGAAGAAATTTTAGACGCGCAGGGGTCGCATAAAATAAGTCACGTACCATCGCTGTTGTGCCGCATGGATGAGATGTAGGAGCTGGGCTTTTTGCAACACCGCCCTCTACATTGATCATCCAAGCCGTATCTGCTTTGCCAGTGCGGGATTGCAAAGAAAAACGGCTTACAGCACCAATAGACGGCAGTGCTTCTCCCCGGAACCCAAGCGTTGTGATTGCTTGTAAATTATTATTTGGAAGTTTCGAAGTTGCATGACGTTCTATCGCAAGTTCGAGGTCATCACGGGTCATTCCGACACCATTGTCAACGACTGACAACATTGACTTTCCCCCGTCTCGAACGGTTATTTCGATATCACTCGCACCTGCATCAATACTGTTTTCGACTAATTCCTTTGCCGCGGAGGCGGGTCTCTCAATCACTTCACCGGCAGCGATGCGATTGATAGTTTGTTCGGGTAGGCGCTTGATTAACATTTGTCTGTGAAATTTTTTAGGTATTGTTTTGTTCGCGTTTTACCTTCCTCGACTGCAGGCTGGTTGAACGGATCAATCCCCAGCAAGTCGGCAGTAATTATCGTTTCCAGCATAAAATGCATCATTAAGGCACCTAATGCAGCCGCATTTAGTTCACCTGTGGCTATCGTTCGAACCGGACGGTGTGCAGCCACCAGTGCGTCTATAGTTCCATGCTGGCTGGCATTAATTAAATCCCCCAGTGTCCTTTGTTCCAGCGCGCCGAGGCTAACGTTACCAGTTGCAGAAGGGTTAACAAAAATTCCTATATCCTCATAACCATGCATTATTGCAGTGAATAATTTGTCTGATGGACCATCGAGATACAGTTGTAGTTGGCTATGCTGGTCAACTGTGCCTAAAAAAGGTACTGGGGTCGCGCCGTATCCGTCCTTGCCGATACTCTCAGCCCACAGTTGCCTATACCATTGACCAAACCAAAACAATTTATCGCTGTACAACATCAGAATGTCTGTACCCAATGTTGCGTGCCTCGAAGCGGCTAACTTAAGTGCGGCGCCTTGGGCTGGTGCGCTTTTGTGACGTTTTTTTCGTGCATGAATAAGTGTGGTGGCGGCGCCTTTACGGAACGAACTAATGTCTACACCCGCAATTAACGCTGGCAGAATTCCAACCAACGAAAATGCTGAAAAGCGGCCACCGATATTCGGATCATGATTTAGAATATCGAAGTTTTTTTTGTTTCCTATTTCCCTCAAAGCACTGCTACGTTGTTGCGTGATGATTTTCACCCGGCCAGAAACTTCGCTTGGGGTCAAGCGCGTCTCAAACCATTGTACAAACACGTTGAATTGGGCAAGGGTTTCTGAAGTATCACCTGACTTTGATATTACAAGAACACCTGTGGAGGCGGGATTTATAACAGCAAATAGCTCGGCAAATGTAGCAGGGTCAATATTATCTACGAAATGGAGTTTAGGCTTATTGCTCTTTGCAAGCGCACATATACATTTCCCCCCTAAACTTGATCCACCTGTGCCGAGAATGACAACGTCGGCGAACTCATTTTGGAACAAATGAGCTATTTCCCTTAATTTCGGAAGGTCATCTTTACACTCGACAATTCTCAAAGCGGACGGGATTTCTAACCCTCCGTCTCCACATATCCGAGCAATGCTCTCCTCAAGAAGCATATTATATTTCTCGGTTAGGGGGTTCTTTAACCCCTTAAATGTGTAGCAATTTGAGACATCTTGATCATATAACATTATCATCACCTATAGTGCCCTGAGCCGGAGATTGTGTGCAACAAGGTCTTTGAATCTGGACTGGCAGCGATTAAGCGGCCATGAGAAACGATATTATTGCAGGAAAGTTGGCGAATCGCACTTATCTTGTTCGCTGCTAAAGGCAACTTTTATCAATAAGAGCTATGTAAATCGTCGTTCCCTGTTGACAAAATGAGGTAACAGAGGGTGGGCCGCAAACGCATACGCGGTCACCCGGGCCGAAACCTCGCAATGCTCCCCCCAGCGTTAGTAAGCGCCCGTCATCTGTGCGCATGGCTTGGCAGGTGACGCCCTCTTTTGTCAGTATTCCTTCATAGCAGTCATTTGATGTCGATGGTGGAAGTGTTTTGCTCGCGCCAAATAATCGATACCACCACGAGTCATCCTTTTTTGTAACGGGAGGGGGGGCACTGCCCGGGTTGGTGTCTCCTTTTTGCAAACTGAGCTGTTGGCGGTAATATTGGTCAACCAGCATTGGAGTTTTTCCAGGAATTCTTGAATTCAATTCGCTAGATATTCTTGCAGGACGTTCGTGGTTAACTGAGTTAAATTCGTTTTGATGGCTTGAATCTGTGGTTGTTGGATTTGAGATTGATTGCGTGGTATTTTGCATCGCTGATTGCCGCTTATCGGCCGGCGGAATAGGGTATCCACTTTTGGACTTGTTAGCGAAGTCGGGTCGGAATATCGACTTGGGATTGGTAAGGCAACCAGATAGCAAACATAAAATAAAGAATGCTAGGGGTACTAATTTCATGCGGTAATCTCCTCCCCAAGTTTGAGATACCTATTACGGCGTTGGGCACAGATCTCGTTGCTATTTTGTGATTTTAAATTTTCTAGGGCTGTTTCGATTGCATTTCCCACGGCATTGATGGTGCCGAGCTTGTCTCGGTGTGCCCCTCCTAAAGGCTCATTTACGACTAGATCTATTAGCCCATGTTTTTTTAAGTCTGCGGCTGTCAGGCGCAGCGCCTCAGCTGCTGTTTGCGTGGCGCCTGTGTCTCGCCATAATATCGAAGCGCAGCCTTCGGGTGAAATAACGGAGTAGACGCTGTGTTCTAACATCAGAACTTGATCTCCAGCTGCGATTGCTATTGCACCTCCAGAACCTCCTTCCCCTATTATTATGCTAATCAATGGGACCTTTACGGACAGACAGGTTTCGATACACTTTGCAATAGCCTCCGCCTGCCCCCGCTCTTCAGCGCCGACACCGGGGTATGCGCCTGGAGTGTCCACAAAACTTATGATTGGCAGTCTGAATCGATCTGCCATACGCATAAGTCTATTTGCTTTTCGGTATCCTTCCGGCAGGGGCATGCCAAAGTTGTACTCCACCCTTTCACTTGTATTTGCACCCTTCTCTTGGCCGATTACCATACAACTCTGGTCCCGGAACTTCCCTAAACCGCCTGTTATTGCTTTGTCATCACCAAACTGTCGGTCGCCAGCAAGCGGTGTAAAATCCTTTATCAGTTCGGTTATGTAGTCGACACAGTGTGGGCGTTCTGGGTGCCTTGCAACTTGAACCTTCTGCCACGGTGAGAGATTGTCGTACGTGTGAAATAAAAGCCTCTGTGATTTTTCTTTTAATCGTCCCACCTCCTCCGTGATGTTGATGTCATCATTGTTGGACAAATGGCGTAATTCTTCAATCTTGCCCTCTAAGTCGGCTATCGGCTGTTCAAAATCCAAGAATGTCTTCATATTAGTAATTTCGTTTTTGCTGTTATTAATGTCCTAGCACAGGCTCACTAAAACAACTAGCGAGCCGCTTCATTCCCAAAGATAGTTTTAGAAATTTGTGTGCGCCAGAGGGTGAAAGTCTCCAACAACTTTTCTGAGGCGTTCGTCTAATACATGGGTATATATTTGTGTAGTCGTTAGATCTGAGTGTCCGAGCATTTGCTGAACAGCTCTTAGATCAGCACCGTTTGCGAGCAAGTGGCTGGCAAATGCATGGCGCAGCACGTGCGGACTTACTTTTGTAGGATCAATTTTAGCTTTGAGTGCCAATTCTTTCAACTGTTGCCCCAAACGCTGCCGGGTTAGATGCCCGGCTTTTGAATTTGAGGGAAACAACCATGAGGATTTATTCAATCCTCTTAGGAATCTGCTGCGTACTTTTTTGTAGGCTTTAACTGCCTGCTTTGCTGGTTGTCCAATTGGCACCATACGCTCTTTATTCCCTTTTCCTTGAACTATTAGAACGTCTCTATCGTCCATGACGGAGCTCAAAGGAAGTGAGATCAATTCACTCACCCTGAGACCAGTAGCATACAGCACTTCAAGTAAAGCAGTCAGCCGCAACCCTTTTGGGCTTTCATCCACAGCAGCAGTTTCAAGTAAAAGTGTAACCTGTGCTTCGGACAGTATCTTTGGCAAGTGCTGCCTTTTTTTTGGACCTTGCACAATGGTGCTTGGATTATCTCTTCGTATAGATTCTGCTTGTAAGAACTTGTAATACTGTTTTAGTGCCGACAGCCGTCGGGCTTGCGTAGAGGCAGATATATCGTCGGCACACAACTTACCCATGTAGAGACTCAAATCCTGGGCTGAAGCACTCACTGGCTCTGTTCCCCGACATTCACAGAATGTAGCAAACTCAGTCAAATCGCGTTCGTATGCTTCAATAGTGTTTGGAGCGAGCCCCCGTTCGGCAACTAGCATCTCGAGGAACGTTTCAACGTGGCAGGACTTAAAAGCTTTTGTCATTGGGTCATTTTGAAAAGAGATGAACCCTTTTTACTTCTTGAAGCGGTTATTATCGATTACTTGTTCTACAGATTTAGAGGGTGGTGGGAACTCTCCTGTTGCAAGAAAGACTGCCCCTCCAACAACGGATAAAATAAGCAGAATTACTATAAATTTTGTTAAACGAACCATCTTGTCTAATATCTTGCAGTTGTTTTAACGTCAAAACCTAATGGCCTTAACAAACTTGGCCCGCTACGTACACTAATTATTTTAATCAATGCAATCAATCTAAAGAAATATTGTTCAGCATGCGTGTACTTCTGTCTATAAACTAAGAGAAATGGAAAAGATTGAATTGATCCGATCTGTCTTGCTTGAGCTTTCAAAACCATTGGTTCTTGTTGGCTTGATGGGGGCTGGGAAAACAGCGATTGGGAAGCGTTTGGCGTTGCGTCTAAACTTACCTTTTACGGATGTAGATCAGGAAATAGAGATGGCTGCAGGATGTTCGGTGGCTGATTTTTTTGAAAAATATGGAGAAGCAGAGTTTCGTCATGGTGAACGCCGGGTGCTCTCTCGGTTGTTAGGTGAAGGAGCGGGTATTCTAGCGACTGGCGGAGGTGCATTTATGGACGCAGGTGCTCGGACTGAAATACTGGGACAGGGTATTTCGATTTGGCTTAAAGCTGACTTTGAGACTTTGTGGAAACGAGTCTGCCGGAGGGAGACAAGACCATTGTTGAAAACTTCATGCCCACGGCAAACTCTGTCTCAGCTGCTAGTCAAACGATATCCAGTGTATGCGGAAGCAGATATTACAGTTATTAGCAAAGATGGCTCTTTAGAATCGACGGTTGATGACGTCATTGCAAGTGTTGCAGCAATTTTGGATGAAAGAAGATATGGACAATGAATAATGAAACTGTTTCGGTTGAGCTCGGTGAACGAAGTTACGACATTGTGGTCGGCGAAAACCTAATACAAAATAGTGGAAATATTATTGCGCCTCTACTGCGCCAACCGAGAGTCGTAGTTGTAAGCGATTCAAATGTGGCACCAATCTATAATGACATATTGGCCGAATCTCTCGAATCAGAGGGTATAAGCCACGAAAGTCTTGTGCTCCCAGCCGGAGAAAGCACAAAAAGTTTTAAATATTTTGTGGAACTCGTGGACTGCATTTTAGCATTAGGTATTGAGCGTGGCACATGCCTTGTGGCGCTCGGTGGAGGCGTAATTGGGGATTTAGTTGGATACGTAGCGGCGTCAATACTTCGCGGTATAGATTTTGTCCAGATACCAACGTCATTGCTGGCTCAAGTTGATAGTTCGGTCGGAGGAAAAACCGGAATCAATACCGTTCATGGGAAGAATCTTGTGGGTGCTTTCCATCAGCCACGGTTGGTCCTCTGTGATGTTGGTGTTTTAGATACGCTCCCGGAACGCGAGCTGAAGGCGGGATATGCGGAAGTTGTAAAATATGGGCTGATAGGAGATGAAAAGTTTTTCAACTGGCTTGAGCACAACGGGTCGAAGGTCTGTGCGGGTGACAAAATAAAGCGACAACGCGCCGTAGTTATGAGCTGCAAAGCCAAGGCTAAAATCGTGGTGGAAGATGAGCAAGAAGCAGGCCGTAGAGCATTGCTTAACTTTGGTCACACATTTGGGCATGCATTGGAAGCGGAAGCAGGTTTTAGTGATTTGTTATTGCACGGTGAAGCTGTTTCAATAGGTATGGTAATGGCGCTCACGCTTTCGACCAAGCTCGGTCATTGCAAATCAAACACACAAGTTGCTGCCCGTAACCATCTTCGCAACGTTGGGCTGCCCGTCTCTACGGCTGACAGGCCGTCCGTGAATTGGGATACAGAAGCTCTTCTCAATCACATGGCGAAAGATAAAAAGGTCACGGATGGCATGATGACATTTGTATTGGCCCGTGGCATCGGGCAGGCTTTTCTGAGCCGTGATGTAGAGCGCGAGGTTTTAATTGAAGTTTTGAAGAGCGGAGGTGAACTATGAGTGCGGGGTATTTTCTGGTCACTGAGCACATGGTGATTATTGGGTTCATAACACTGTTGATTGTAGTCTCCGGCTTTTTCTCAGGATCAGAGACCGCACTTACAGCGGCTTCCAACCCACGAATGCATGAACTCGTTCGGAACCAGAGTCGGCGTGCCGAGGTTGTGCTTGCCCTTTTACAGCGAAAAGAACGCCTTATCGGATCAATTTTATTAGGCAATAATCTTGTGAATATATTTGCTTCGGCGTTGGCAACTAGCTTGTTTCTGGACGCGTTTGGAGAGGCAGGAATTCTATATGCCACTGGTGCCATGACTTTAGTTGTCGTTATATTCGCCGAAGTTTTACCGAAAACTTACGCCTTGAGCCATGCTGACCGGATGGCTCTAGCCGTTGCGCCAACGATGCAATTAATAGTGAATTTATTGAGACCTTTTGCTGCAAGCATTAATTTTCTGGTTAGACACTCGCTTAAAATTCTCGGGGTACAACTCTCAAATGCCCAGGTTGAGCAAGAGCGCGAGGAAGAACTGCGAGGGGCGATTGCCCTTCATACTGGGGAACCAGATTTGCGACAGGAGCAGCAGATGCTGCGGGGTATTCTCGATCTCGATGAAGTGGAAGTAGATGAAGTAATCACACATAGACGCAACGTGGAAATGCTTGACTCAGAACTCTCTAATGAAAGCTTGATTGAGGCTGTTCTTGAAAGCCACTATACGAGACTTCCGTTGTTTAAAGGCGAGCCGGAGAATATAGTCGGTGTTGTGCATGAAAAAGCACTTCTTCGCGCCAAGCACTCTAGCGGTTCGGGGTTTTCTGAACTCAAGATTACAGAAATAGCTGGTGATCCGTGGTTTATTCCGAATACTACGACGTTGCTTGAACAGCTCCAGGCATTTCGGGAACGACGCGAGCACTTTGCGCTTGTTGTTGACGAATACGGTGCTTTTCTTGGGATAGTAACTCTCGAAGATATCCTAGAGGAGATTGTTGGTGAGATTGAGGACGAGCATGATCGCGCTTTCCATGGAGTTAAGCCTCAATCAGACGGAACTTTCATTGTGAGTGGATCGGTAACACTTCGTGATTTGTCACGTGATTTTGATTGGAGATTGCCAGATGAACAAGCTGCAACTATCGCCGGGTTGGTGCTTTATGAAGCACGGTCTATCCCAAAAGCCGGGCAGGTATTTCAATTCCATGGTTTCCGCTTTGAGGTTTTGAGACGTCAACGACATCAAATAACATTATTGCGGGTAACTCCGCCGCAATCGCAACCAAACGCTGCCCCTAACAGGGATTAGAATGTTATAACAGATGTATTTCGTCCAGCGATTTGATTAAAACCAAGTGTTTGTTAGTTAATCCATGTAAAGCGAGCTATGTATGTTGCTCTACTTCGTCTGGGGTCAATGTTGAGAGTGATAACGCATGGACCGGACCAGCTAGTTCATCTGCAAGGATCTCGTAGACTTTCCGTTGACGAGATACCAGGTTTTGGCCTTCAAAGGCAGCCGCTGCAACAGTAACGTGAAAATGGCTTTCTCCACCCTCTGGTGCATTTGTGTGGCCTGCGTGAAGGTGCGATTCGTCGACTATTTCAAGCCTGACTGGTTCAAGTGCGGCCTCTAGTTTCTTTTCAATTAACGCTGCTACTGACATTTTCCTTATCCTACTCTGTATTTCGAAAACTACAGGTTTGTCGCTTGTCACATTTAGTTTGACTGTACATATTAGTCTTATGAAGTGGAAAAATAAAAGGATAGAAATTGACGACGAAGTCTCTGGGCGGATCTGTGATCATCCAGATTGCATTAGGTTAGGTGAGTATCGAGCACCTAAGTCACCTAACAGGCTCGGTGATTTTTATTGGTTCTGCCTTGAGCACGTGCGGGCTTACAATTTAAAATGGAATTATTACAAGGATATGCGGGAGCCCGAAATTGAGGCTGAAATTCGCAACGATACTGTTTGGCGGAGGCCAACATGGCCCATGGGTACTAACGTTAGAGCTGCTCGCAACCGTTCACAGCAGCCTAAATTTGACGACTCATTCGGTATTTTTCGGGAATACCGGACTGGGGCCGGCTCTTCGCCTGAATATACGAAATATGATGCCGAATCACGTCGTAGCTTCAGCGTAATGGAAATTAGGCCACCGACAACCTTGACCCAATTGAAATCCCGCTATAAGGAACTCGTGAAGAAGTTACATCCGGATGTTAATGGCGGTGATCCTGCTGCCGAGGAGAGGCTGAAGGATATTAACCAAGCATACGCAAAATTGAAAAAAGTGGTCCTCTCTTAGGATTGTTTTTCAGAAAAATCTGTGGCTTGATAATCAGAAAGCGAATATCAAAATGGCTGTTTCAAATTTAGAAGACCGCGCACGAGCGCATGAATTGGATGTACCGGATAAAGAGATCTCGGTAAAAAAAACCTTTGGCCTCGACACTCCAATGAAAGTACCCGCTTTTTCTGTTGGGTCTGAATATGTTCCCGACATTGATGAAGCATATGTTTTTGATTACGAGACTACAATGGCAATTCTCGCAGGTTTCTCGCACAATAGGCGGGTCATGATACAAGGTTACCATGGCACAGGTAAATCAACACATATAGAGCAGGTAGCTGCACGGCTCAATTGGCCCTGTATTCGGGTAAATTTGGACAGCCATATCAGCAGAATTGATCTAATAGGGAAAGACGCGATTGTAGTAAGGAGCGGTAAGCAAGTAACAGAATTTCGCGAAGGTATACTGCCATGGTGTCTCCAGAACCCATGTGCAATTTGCTTTGACGAATACGATGCTGGCCGACCCGATGTTATGTTTGTGATTCAAAGAGTGCTCGAGGTTGATGGAAAGCTAACCCTTCTTGATCAAAGTAAAGTTGTGAGACCTAACAAATATTTTCGACTTTTTGCAACAGCGAATACCGTTGGGCTAGGTGATACAACTGGGCTTTATCACGGCACCCAACAAATAAACCAAGGGCAAATGGATCGTTGGAATATTGTAACAACGTTAAACTACCTGCCGCATGAACAGGAGGTTGATATTGTTTTGGCGAAGTCGCCCAGCTACAATAATAAAGTTGGCAAGGAAAAGATTGGGGCAATGGTCGCTTGCGCTGAGCTGACCCGCTCGGGTTTTATGAATGGCGATATTTCAACTGTGATGTCACCGCGGACTGTGATTACCTGGGCTGAGAACGCAGAAATATTTTCTGATATTGCACTTGGTTTCCGGATGACATTTCTTAACAAGTGTGATGAGACTGAACGGCCTATGGTGGCTGAGTATTATCAGCGCTGTTTTGGTACAGAATTACCAGAAAGCACTGTATCGGCAACTATATCGTAAATTTGGCGTAGGACGCGCTATGGCTGATAGTGATTCTCCAGTAGAGCAGTTTAAGTATGCGACCGGTGCAGCCTTGCGGGCAATTGCCGAAAAAGAGGATATAGAGGTCACCTATTCAAATGAACCATCGGGCTTAATTGGTGAACGAGCGAGATTGCCTTTTCCAAGCCGTGACCTGCCGCCTGATGAGGTTGCCCATGTGCGTGGGGAAGCAGATTCAATGGCGCTTAAGTTACGCCATCATAATCCTGAGACACATGCGAAAAATATGCCTCGGGGGGATGTTGCTCCCATGCTTTACGAAGCGTTAGAGGAAGCGCGATGTGAAGCTCTTGGTGCCCGCAAAATGCCGGGGCTTGGAGATAATCTGTCGGCAATGTTAGAAGAGCGTTACCGACGTTTGGGTCTTCATCGAATAAATGACCGCACCGAAGCAACCATGCCTGAAGCGCTTAGAATGATGGTGCGGGAGCATCTTACGGGTGCACCACCACCGAGGGCAGCCCAAAAGGTCTGCGAACTATGGGAACCGTGGCTTCGTGAGCGTATTGGCAAAATCATGAATGAGCTTGAAGATCGTATAAACGATCAAACGAGCTATGGTAAAACGGTGTGCCAGTTAATAAAGGACCTTGAAATTGATATTGAAGCGGAGGCCCCCGATGATGGGGAGCCTGACCCTGCAGAAGACGAGCAAGAGAGTGACAAGGATTCTGACCCGGGGCAAGATTCAGAGGGTGAGGCTGATGAAAATGCAGAAGCTATGGCCGATGCTACAGAGCAGACGGGAGGTGAAGAAGATTTCTCAGACATGATGCCTGACGACTTTGAGGATGACTCACAGCCAGCGGATGGAGGGGATGAGGATGGCGAGCCCGGCACCCCATGGAGACCGCAGCATGATCTTTCAAACGTACCTCGCGAACCGTTTTATAAGGCTTTCACTGAAAGTTATGATGAGCTTATAGCAGCAGATGAACTCTGTGACCCCGATGAACTAGTCCGTTTGAGGCAAATGCTTGATCAGCAATTGTTAAATCTGCAAGGTGTCATTGGTAAACTTGCGAACAGATTGCAAAGGAGATTAATGGCAAAACAAATGAGGTCATGGGATTTTGATCTCGAAGAGGGGCTTCTCGACACGGCCCGCCTTGATCGTGTGGTAACCAACCCGCTATATCCGTTGTCATTCAAGATGGAGCACGATACGGAGTTTCGTGACACTGTTGTTACGTTGTTGATAGACAATTCTGGCTCGATGCGTGGTCGTCCAATCACAATTGCCGCGATGAGCGCTGATATTTTAGCCCGCACCTTAGAGCGCTGCGGCGTCAAGGTTGAAATCTTAGGCTTCACTACTCGTGCTTGGAAGGGTGGTCAAAGCCGTGAGAAGTGGATCCACGATGGTAAGACGGCAAACCCTGGCAGGCTTAATGACCTTCGGCACATCATTTACAAAGCTGCTGATGCTCCGTGGCGGCGGGCCCGTAAAAATCTGGGATTGATGCTTCGTGAAGGCTTGCTGAAAGAAAATATAGATGGAGAGGCACTCCTGTGGGCGCATGAACGGCTTCTTGGAAGATCGGAGCAGCGGCGGATATTGATGGTAATATCGGATGGGGCTCCAGTCGATGACTCTACGTTATCGGTGAATCCTGGCAATTACCTCGAACGCCATTTACGTGACATGATTGAGTTTATAGAGCAGCGTTCGCCCGTTGAACTTGTTGCTATAGGTATTGGTCATGATGTTACCCGATATTACAAACGTGCAGTGACAATCGTAGATGTTGATCAATTGGGAGGCACCATGATGGAACAGTTAGCAGATTTGTTTGACGATGACACTCGTGAATTACAAAATAAACGTCCGCGAAGAAAAATCAGTGGATGAAATCAGGAGCTATGGTGCAGCGCAGAACATTCGATATTTAATTGTTCCGTGTTGTCCGACGTCGAAAACTCCTGCCCAAAAGCCAACTGGCAAACCATCCCAAAAAAGCCCCTAATGAAAAATAATATGCACCCTCGACTGTAATTGGCACAGCTGGCCTGAAGGAGTATAAAGTGGGGATAGCTATATCATTGCTGACATGCTGAGCAAACCGCACCGACCTCCATAATGTGTCAGAGGTGTTCAAGTCTTCAAAGGTCCGTTGCAATTTGATTTGTCTTCCTAACAAGCGAGCAAGACTATGACCCTCATTCTGTACGATAGGATCCCCATTTTCTAAGAGGCGACGAATGTATTGAAAACGATTGTTCTGGACTGACGCTGCACGTTGATCCAAATCACTTATTTCGAGTCGAATACCGTCCAGCTGGCCGCCCACCCGTTGAAGGTATTGCTGATAGAATTCAGGGAATTGCGAAAAAAGCGCGCCCAACAGCAATGTTGTGGTAATGGTAAATATTAATTTCATGCTAAATGTATAGCGTGACTTTCGTTCCACGTCTCGAAAGAGTTATTAAATGTCAGACGGCCTAGTAATCGAAAATTTAACCCGCCCCGGTCTGCATCCGACATCTCTTCAGGTAGACAAGGGAAAATGTGTTGCAATACACGGACCATCTGGCTCCGGAAAGAGCCTTTTTTTGAGGGCCGTAGCAGACTTAGATCCTAATAATGGGAAAATTTCTCTTAATGGGGAATCGCGGGCGATGATGTCAGCACCCGAGTGGCGAAAAAAAGCGGCCTACTTGCAACCAGAATCAGCATGGTGGCATGACAAAGTTGAAGCGCATTTTATGCAATTAACAGCAGCAAAGACACTAGCAGAAACATTTGGGCTCCAAGAGGAAATTTTTAATTGGCCAACCAGTCGCCTTTCAACTGGTGAGCGACAACGCCTTTCACTGGCAATGGTGTTGGCATCTAAACCGCCCTTACTTTTATTAGATGAGCCCACTTCTGCTCTGGACTCTAAAAATGCAAATGCAGTTGAACTGGAATTACAAAAACAAATGGATAGTGGCTCGATCATTCTCATGGCGACCCACGATAGGGCCCAAATGCATCGGATGGCATCAGTTGCCTTGACCTTTTGTAGTGGTAAGACAAAGACGGAGCAATTGTGAATACTGAAACAATATTTCTAACGTATACAGAGCTTGCTGTCGCCGCATCGCTACTGCTTGTAAATGCCATTTTATCTCTCTGTTTTGGCCTTGGTCTTGAAAAACGATTGTTAATTGCCACTGCCCGTATGATTACCCAGTTTGCTTTAATTGGTCTGGTGCTTGTTTGGCTTTTTGATAATGTATCTCTTTTATTCACCGGTTTAGCGGCTTTAATAATGATAATATTCGCAGGCAGAGAGTCTGTTGCCCGACAAGATAGGCGCTTTGTTGGATGGTGGAGCCTTGGTATTGGTATTAGTTCAATGGCTTTAGCTGGAATGTTAGTGACAATCTTCGCCTTAGCCCAGATACGACCAGACCCTTGGTACCATCCTCAGTACGCTATTCCTCTACTCGGACTGATCTTAGGTAATGCTATGAATGGAGTTAGCCTTGGGCTTAATAATCTCACAAATGGTGCTGCCCGAGAAAAGTTAGCAATCGAAACGAGGCTCAGTCTTGGTCAATCACGAGATGAGGCACTTCGTCCAATAGTGCGGGAGGCACTTCGTACCGCCATGTTGCCAATTATAAATTCGATGGCGGCTGCGGGGATTGTGTTTTTGCCAGGCATGATGACTGGACAGATACTCGCCGGTGTTGATCCGGAGGAGGCTGTGAAATACCAACTGCTAATTATGTTTATGGTTGCGGGGGGCACCGCTTTCGGTTCTCTATTTGCGATATTAGGCGGCGCAAGACTTTTGAGTGACTCCCGGCATCGACTTCGGCTTGACCGATTACGGTTATTCAAGAGTGACTGATCATAATATGAAAAAGTTCGTTAATTTGATTGAATAGCCGCCTTGGTATTGGGAAGGAAAAGCACAGCGCAAAAGATTGCTGATGCTCCGATCCCCATTAAAACAAATAATCGGGTGAAGCCCCAATTAGCGTGGATATAGGATAAAGCTGGTATGGTTGTCGCCATCACCGCAAAGGTTACTATGTAGCGCGCCGAGAATGCTCTCGACCTCCATTCACTTTTCGCAACACGGCCAACTAAAACATCATTTATCGGAATTTGACCGAAGACAACAAGCATAAAACATACAGCTACAATGAGTGCTTGCACACCCTCAAGATTCAACATTAATCCGAAAAAAACTGCCTGTAATGCAGCCACTATCGCAAAAACTAGACGTGCGGAGTAACGGTCTACAGTAAATCCCACGATCAGTTGGGCAAAAGAGGCAATTGCAAATACTGCAAAAGACCACCAGCCTATTTCTCGGCCACTTGCAGCAAAACCCGTGAGGCGCTCATCAAATATTTTGGGAAGGGCGAAAGTTGTACTTTGAAATATGAAACTCCCTATTGCGGCTGTGAAGAAAATTATTGCAAAGACACGGCAAAGAAGATTCCGATCCAAATTAAGAATAGAGGCGTCTACCGAAGCTTTTTTCTCTGCGGAAATTACTCCCGGATCAGGCCCAGCGCGCAAAAATATGGTATACGCAATGCCAACGGTAAAACAAGCAGCGCCCGGGATGAAGAAGGCGGCACGCCAACCGGAATATTCAATCAAAAAGAGGGTTACCAAAGGGGCAGCTGCAACACCAAGATTGCCAAATATGCCATTAACCGCCAAAGGAACACCTGTATTGACCTTCCCTTCTACCACGAGCGCCAACCCAACGGGGTGATATATAGCCCCCATAACGCCGATAAGAAATACCGCACCACCAAGTTGAATGGGCGTTTGTGCAAGAGCAGCTAGCATTGAAGCCAGACCCATGCC